>JAPLCL010000189.1 GCA_026392265.1 Actinomycetota bacterium | reverse complement strand
ACGAGCGCCTGCAGACGTTGTGAGACGGCCCCGACGTCCGGGTAAGCGCTGATGGCGTAGCCGGCGAGCTGAGCGCCGGACGGGCCGGCCGGCGCGGCCGTCCAGGCTGCGGCCGGCGCCGGAGACGCAGTCTCCGCCGGCGCCTCCCCAGCCACGCTCGCGGCCGCCTCCGCCGCTTCGGCCGCCTCCCGTGCGGCGACAAGCTGCTTCGCCAGCTTCTTCTCGTCGCCGCGTAACTTGGCGAAGGCGACCTCGCGGATCGGCGCCGGGACCTTGCGCACCTTGTCGTCGGTCATCAGCGCCAGCAGGTAGTCCAACGCCACCTTCTCGAGCAGCGCCATGTTGAAGACGGCGCGCTCCGCGTCGCCACCCAGCACCAGTACGCCGTGGTTGGCGAGGATGAAGGCGTTCGCGCCGCTGGTCACCGCCCGCCGGACGTTCTTCTTGAGGAAAGAGGTGCCGGAGGGCGCGTAGTCGATGATCTCCACCGAACGCCCGAGAAAGCGCACCTGTTCGTCGAAGAGCGCCGGGATGGGCCGGCGCACCAGGGCCAGCGCGCTCGCGTACGGCTGGTGCGTGTGGACGATGGCGTTGACGTCGGGGCGCTCGCGGTAGACCGCGGCGTGCATCCCGGCCTCGATGGAGGCCTTCAGGGTCCCCTCAAGACGCTTCTGCTCGAAGTCGAGCACGGCGATGTCGTCGGCGCGCATCTTGGCGTAGTCGTAGTTGGACGGCGTGACGGCGAACGCTTCTTCACCGGGGACGCGCACCGAGACGTTGCCTTCGGTCGCCTTGAGGAAACCGCGCTCCAGCAGGGCGCGGCAGGTAGAGACGACCTGCTCGCGGGAGGACGCGTACTGCCCCATCGTCTGGTCCTTTCGTCGCCGCCGCGACCATTCTTCACGCCTGCCGCACACGAGTCCACCGCCGCCCGATGTGCCCGGCAGGCGGTGCCTCAGCGCGAGACGTCGCGCACGGCCGCGGCGAACGCAGCGATGCCGGCCTTCTGGCGCTCGTGCCAGGCCACGGTCTGCCAGGGCTCCCACGCGTAGCCCGTGGTGGTCGCGACCTCGCGCCCGACGGCGACGTCGAGTCCCACCCGGCCGACCGGCGACGTCGCCACGGCGCCGTCGCGGCTCACGACGAGAGCCCGCAGAGATGACGGGTCGGCGAAGCCGATGAGCGCGTAGGGCAAGCGGATCTCGACGCAGTCGCCGGCCGCCCACGTCACCCGGCAGTCGAAGCGCGGGTCGGCGGGGTCGGCGGTGCCGAAGCGGAGCTTGCCGACATCGAACCACTCGAGGGGCAGGGGCTGCCCCGTGCTGGGCAAGACCGCGGGGCGGTTCGTGACCTGCCGCTGCAGATGCCACAGGCCCTCACTGGGACCCGCCGGGTACGCCGGGCGCTCGTGGCTCTGGTAGTAGCGCGCGAGACCGTAGGTGACCCAGAAGGGGTCGTCGAGCGACGACACCAGCGACGAGCCGTGGCGCCCGGGGCCGAGGACGACGGCGTAGTCGGCCCCGGGGTCGGCGTTCGCCAGGCCCGGCAGCCCGCCGCCGCCGCCGGGCAGCACGTCGACGCCGATGGTGATGGCCTGGTGCTGCCAGGCCGACGGGTCGTCCAGTACGAGGCGCAGGTACAGATAGCCCTGATCCTTGACTGCCCGCACCTCGCGCAGCGCCCCCCGGCTCTCCTCGATGACTTGCGAGTTGTTGGAGAGCCATTCGCCGCCCTTCCCATCCACTGTGGCCACCGGCCGCGCCCCGGGATCGGTGGCCACCAGGCCGAAGTGCTCCTCGTTGGTCAGAGGATTGACCCACAGCTGGCGGCGCCCCTTGGGGAGCTCGTAGTCGACCGTGTTCCAGGTGAACTTGAACCACTCGTCAGCCCACTCGAACACGAAGCCGGCGGCGCAGCCCTGGGCGTGGATGATGCGCAGCAGCTCGGCGTCGATCGCCATGGACTGCTGCTCGGAATGATCGCCCTGCGAGCGGCCCAGGGGGCCCATGTGCGCGGTGCCGAGCGAAGAGGGCACGCCGAACTCGGTGATCATCACCGGCATACCCGCGTGGTAGCTGCGCAGCGCCGCGAGGTACCCGGCATACGGATCGAGCCGGCCCTGATAGCGGTACCTTCGCAGGGCCGGCTCGTGACGCTGGAAGTCCGGGTAGTACGGGTAGACGTGGTAGCTTGCGAAGGAGCCTGCCGGCCACGCCTTGCTGGCGCGGATATGGCCGGCGTCCACGCTCACGAGGTCCTCCTGGACGAGCGGCTCATTGGGGTGGCGAAGCGGATCCGTCGTCGGCCAGTTCGTGAACGTCAGCGGCACCGTGACCCCGCGCCGAGCCTCGTCGGTCGCGCAGCGGTCGAGCGCTCCTGCAAGCCAGCTTTCGGTGGGCGATGCTCCCGCGGTCGAGGAGAAGAACGTGCCGTCGTACGACGGCATGCCGGCGTTCTTCCTGTCCGTCGCCTTCGTAGCGGCGGGGTCCCACTCCACCCCGAGCGAGTACGCATAGAGCCAGGGGCTCACGTCGGCGGTCCACGTGCCCGAGGCCACGCCGCGCCGCGGCGAGCGGCGCAGCTCGCCGTGCACGGCCTTGACGACGTCGTCGATCTCGCGGAGGAAACCGATGCGCACCGCAGGCGCATACAGGTCTCGCCCGGTCAGGAACTGCTCCTCCGGGATCCAGACGCCCTGGACGAGGTAGAGAGGGGCGTCCGGGTGCGCGGTGTTGTACGCGGCGAGCTCCGTGTAGAAGCAGGGCCGCAGGATCGTATAGATGCGGATCGCACGGAGCCCGAGGGCCGCCATCTGGGGAAACCAGCGATGGTAATCAGAGGCTCGCGTCGCCAGCTCGCCGGGCAGCGTGCCCGGGATCGTGGAGCCGAGGTTGACGCCGGCGATGAACGAGCGCCGGCCGGAGGCGGTCTGCAGATAGAGCTTGTCGCCCTCCGTGAAGGCAAGCGTGGACAGACCGGCGCGCTCGTCGGGACTCGGCGCCCACGACTCGGGCGTCGGCGTCGGCGAACTCGGCGCCGGAGTAGAGCCGCAGCCCGCCACGGCGGCGGCGAGCGCCAGGGCCAGGAGGGCCGCAAGAAGCAGCGACAGCGTGGTCGCTGCTCCTCCCGCCGCTCTCCTGGCCTCGTGCCGACATCCCTTCATGGGACTCCCTGTCGGCAGGCTCCAGCCCGTGCGTGAGCAATTCCTTGGGCATCACGCGCTCCTGCCGATAACTGGGAGGCTGGACGAGTGTCCGGTGCTGGAGGCTGGAGAGAGGCTGGGATGAAGTTCGATGCTCTGCTGATCGCGGTGGCGGTGCTCTACCTGACCAGCATCGCGCTCATCGTCGTGACCGTGATCCGCGGCAGCGTGCGTGCCCGGCGCGAGCGCGCGCACGCCCGCGTCACCGAGCGTCTGCGCAAGCCGTTGGAAGCGTGCGTACTGGAAGGGAAGCCATTGCCGCGCGTCCCGCGGGGAGAACGGGACGCGCTCCTCGAGCTGGTACTTCGCTATACGAGCATGGTCCGCGGCCGCGATGCCGAACGACTCACCGATGGCCTGGTGGAACAAGGCGCCATCGCGTATCTGATGCAGCGCCTCCACGCACGCGCGGCCTGGCGGAGGGCGGAAGCCGCGGAGATGCTGGGGCGACTCCGCCTGCGAGCCGCCGTACCGTCGCTGGTGGCCGCGCTGGACGACCCCAGCGAAGACGTGCGTACGGTGGCCGCACGCGGCCTCGCCGCCATCCGTGACCCAGCGGCGGTGCCGGCGCTCGCCCGCGCGCTCGCCGACCCGTCCCGCTGGACGCTGTCCCTGATCGCCGAGAACCTCATGGCGATGGGCCCCTCCGCGGTCCCGCCGCTGCTCGACCTGATGCACAGCGACGAGCACAATGTGCGCGCCGCCGCCGTACAGGTCCTCGGCGAGATCCGTGACCCGGCGGCCACGCCGGCGTTGATCGAGGTGCTGCGCGAGGCCGGCCTCAACCTCCGCGCGCAGGCCGCCGCGGCTCTCGGCAAGCTCGGCGGGCCGGATGCCGAGAGCTCCCTTCTCGCCGCGCTGGACGACCCGGAGTGGCAGGTCCGCGCCCAAGCCGCCAAGGCCCTGGGGCGCGTCGCCGACCCGGCCTCTGCCTCGAGCCTCGCGTCCGCGATGCCGGACGACAACTGGTGGGTGCGGGTCAACTGCGCCGAGTCGCTCGCGCGTCTCGGCGCTGAAGGTCGTCGTCAGCTGGAGCGTCTCACCCATCACGAGGACCGCTTCGTGCGCGACCAGGCGAACGCGGTGCTGGAAGTCTACGGAGTGAGGGTGGCCGGCTGATGGGCTCCGTGATGCGCAGCATCAACGACGTCGTCCTGGCATACTTCTTCGCCATCAACCTCGTCTACACGCTGCTGCTCATCATCTCGGTGCGAGAGTCGCGGCAACACGGCCGGCGCATGGGCTTCGGCGGCTACGACGTGATCCTGCGTTCGCCGTTGACGTTACCGATCTCGGTGCTGATGCCCGCCTACAACGAGGAGAACACCATCGTGCAGGCAGTACAGGCCCTGCGCCTGCAGAAGTACGGAGAGTTCGAGATCATCGTCATCGACGACGGATCGACAGACTCCACCCTGGCCCGGCTCGTGGAGGCGTTCGCCCTCGAGAAGGTGGACCGCCCGCTGCGTCTCACCCTTCCGTGTGGCCGGATACAGGCAGTCTACGTCTCGCGCCAGGTCGCCAACCTCACGGTCGTGGCCAAGGAGAACGGCGGCAAAGCCGACGCCCTCAATGCGGGCGTCAATGCCACCCGATTCCCGCTTGTCTGCGCCATCGACGCCGACGCGATCCTGGAGCGCGACGCGCTGCTGCGCGTGGTGAAGCCCTTCATGGAGCGACCCCGAGAGACGATCGCCTCGAGCGGCATCGTGCGCGTGGTCAACGGCTGCACGGTGCGAGACGGGACGGTGACAGAAGTCCGCGCGCCGCGTAACCACCTCGCGGTGCTGCAGGTGGTGGAGTACCTCCGCGCCTTCCTCACCAGCCGTACCGGCTGGAGCCGTATCGGCTCACTGTTCGTCATCTCAGGGGCGTTCGGCGTCTTCAAGAAGGCGGCCGTCCTGGACGTGGGTGGGTACCACACCGACACGGTCGGCGAGGACATGGACCTGGTGCTGCGTCTGCACCGTGTGTACCGCGAGCGCCACGAGCGCTACCGGATCGTGTTCATCCCCGACCCCGTGGTGTGGACTGAGGCGCCCGAGAACTTGCGGACGCTCCGCCGGCAGCGGAATCGCTGGCACCGCGGGCTTCTGGAATGCCTGTGGGCCAGCCGGCGGATGATCGGCCGGCCGAAGTACGGACCCGTCGGACTCTTCGGCCTCCCCTACAACCTCGTGTTCGAGGCGCTCGGGCCCCTGATCGAAGTGTGCGGCTACGCGTTCCTGGTCGTCTCGATCGCCCTGGGCGTCGTCGGGGTCCACTTCGTGGTCCTCTTCTTCCTGCTGGCCGTCGGATACGGCGTGTTCCTCTCGGTGGCGGCCGTGCTCCTCGACCAGGAGAGGGTCAGCCGCAGCGGCTCACGACGTGACCTCGCCAGGCTGCTGCTCTTCACGGTGGTTGAGAATTTCGGCTACCGTCAGCTGCAGGCTCTCTGGCGGGCCCAGGCGACGGTCGACTTCCTGCGCAAGAAGCAGGGCTGGGGCGAGATGCGCCGTATCGGGTTCGCGAGCGGCGCCCAGCCTCGCAAGGCGGCGCGGACGCAGTCGGCGAGCGGCAGCTAGCGCCGGGGGCGGGCGAGCAGCGCGCGCACCCGCGCCCGCAGCTCGCCGATGACGAACGGCTTGGTCAGGTAGTCGGCGACGCCCAGCTCGAAGCCCGTCAGCACGTCGTCCTCGCCGCTTCGCGCCGTGAGGACCAGCACCGGCACATCCTGACGGTGGGCCGCGTTACCTCTCAGCTCACGCAGTACCTCGAAGCCGCTGAGCCGCGGCATCATGATGTCAAGCACGAGCAGATCGGGCGCGATCGCGTCGTATTGATCGAGAGCCTCCTGCCCATCCTCAGCTACGTACACGGCATAGCCGTCGCTCTCCAAGGCGTGGCGCAGCAGGCTCTGCAGGTCCTGGTTGTCTTCGGCGACGAGAATGACCGGCTTCATCGCTACTCGGATCTCTCGGTAGACGCGCATGGCCCCAGCCCGCCGCGACACACAAGCCGTGTCCGCGCCGTTGAGCCTGACGGCCGAGTATTCGCGGCGAAGGCAGAAAAGCCTACCCGCCGGCCGGGTCAGCCCTCCAAGGTGTGCAGGTACTCCGACATCGCCGCCAGTCCGCCCGCGAGGACGTCGCGAGCGCACGCGTAGCCGAGGCGGAAGGAGTGCTCCTCGTCGAAGGCAGCACCGGGCATGACGAAGGCGCCGTTGAAGTCGAACATCGCCTGGCAGAGGTCCACCGACGGCACCGGGTACGTGTAGCGGATGAGCGTGGTGGTGCCGGCCCGCGGTCGCGCGTGATGAAGTCGCGGCTCCCCGGCCAGCCACTCGTCGACCAGGGCGAGGTTGCCGCGCACGATCTCGAGGTTGCGCGCGAGCAACTCGTCGAGGTGTTCGAGCGCCAGCACGGCGAGCGCATCGTCGAGCACGCTGCAGCTGATCGTGGTGTAGTCGCGGACGTCGAGGCAGCGTGCGATGAGGTCCGGCGGGCCGGCCACCCAGCCGGTGCGCAGGCCGGCCAGCGAGTAGCTCTTGCTCATACTACCGGTGCTCACGCCGCGCTCGTACAGATCGGCCACGGACGGCGGCGTGGTGCCCGGAGTGTGCTCGAGCATGCGGTAGACCTCGTCGCAGAGCAGCCAGGCGCCGTGCTCGCGGGCCACGGCGACGATCTCGCGCAGACGCGGCTCGTCGATGAGGGCGCCGGTCGGGTTATTGGGGTTGTTGAGGACGATGAGCCGTGTGGAGTCGTCCACCAGGCTGCACAGCTCGTCGACGTCGGGCAGATAGCCGTCCTCCTCGCGCAGCGACAACAGACGGACCTGCGCTCCCAGAGCTTCGGGCACGCTGAAGAGCTGCTGATAGGTGGGCCGCACGCACACCACACTGTCGCCCGGCTCGACCAGCGCGAACAGCGCGAGGAAGTTGGCGCCGATCGCGCCGTTGGTCGTGATGACGTCGTCGCGGCCGATGCGCTCGCCGTACAGCGCCGCGATAGCGGCGCGCAGCTGCGGCGAGCCAGTGATGTGCCCGTACGTCAGCTTCGTCTCGAGAAGGCGACGGAGGACTGCGTCGCCGTCGCCCGCGAGCGCCAGCAGCTCATCCACTCTTAGCGAGTCCACGCAGGTCTCGGCGGTGTTCCAGGTGGCCGTGGTCTCGTGGGCGTTCATCCACTGCTCGACGGCGAAGGGCTTGATGTGCACGGGGCTCCTTTCGAAGACGCCGGCAAGCCTACCAAAGCGTCGGCGGCCGGGGCGCATGGCGCCCGGGCCGCCGACGGGCAGGTCATCCTAGACAGATGCCTTTGTGATCACTTCGGAAGTTTGATCGAGAACGCGCTCCCGTCCATTGGATCGGTAAGCGTCTTGGCCGGGATGCCCATGGTCTTGAGGATGGTGGGCATGATGTCGACCAGCCGCATCGGCTGACCGCTGACGAGGTGCTTCACGCCCGGCATGTAGAACGCCATCGGGATGCGCTGCACGTCCGCCTGGGCGCCGCCGTGGTCGCCGAAGACACCGTAGGTGGTCTTGTCGGCGAGCAGGCCGACGATGTCGGCCGAGCCCGAGAAGCACATCGTGTTGACGATCTGCTGGCCGGTCGCGGTCCACCACATCTTCTCGTCGGGGGTCATGGTGGTGCTGTACGAGTACAGCTTGTACCTGTCGCCGTTCCTGATGTAGGTGGCGATCACGCCGGGAAGCGTCTCCATGACGGCCGCGACGTCACGCATCTCGCCGCTGCTCGTATCCGCCTTCAGCCACGTCTCGATGGCCGTCGACTGGTAGCTGAACTCGACCTTGCCGGTGTCCATCAGAGGCTTGAGGGCAGGCGAGCCCGCGCTCGTGTTGGGGACCTTCGGGTCGGTGCCGTAGCCGGGCAGCCAGCTGCCGGCGTACCAGTTGACGTCGCCGCCGTTCAACTCGTTGGCTCCCTTGAAGCCGTCGCCCCTGCCGTACGTGGAACCATGATCGGCGCAGACGACGATCAGCGTGTCGTTGAACTGGCCCTTTTCCTTGAGCTTGGCGATGAGCTTGCCGAGCTGATCGTCGGCGTTCTTGGCGGCCCAAGGCATGTGGACCTCGTTGAGGATCGTGTTCGGGTCCCACTTGTAGTTGGCCAGGGTGTCCACGGCGCCGCCGCCCCACAGATGGCCGATCTTATCGATGGCACTGAAGGTCACCCAGAGACCCGACCAGTCTTCGTTGTCCATGATCTTCAGGGCGGCGTCGGCGACCCAGTTGTCGCCGCTGGTGTGATCGGCGACGGGGCCGGGCACGTAGCGGCCGTCTTCAGGGTACATCCAGGACGGCGCGGTCAACGTCGTCTCGTAGGTGTCGCCGGCGTTGCCCGAGCTGATGAGGAAGCGCGTGTCGCTCTTGATGTAGTCGGGCAGGTTGCCCGACGGGCCGCGGTACTTGCCCGTCCACGGAACGACGCTCGGGTCGGCAAGGTCCTTGGTGTTCTTCTTGCTGCCCATGCGCACCCAGTAGTCGGAGCTCGAGGCGGCCATGGACTCGACCTGGTAGCCCTTCTGGCCGACGTTGGCGACGACCGTACCGGGGAACTTCTCGTGCAGATAGTCGCCCAGCTTGGGATAGTCCATGTTCTCGATGAGCTTGACGTAGTCCGCATAGCCGAGGTCGCCGGTGGTCACGATGGCGTCCGTGCCATAGCCCAGGATGTTATGGACATCGCGAATGGCTTCGTCGGACCAGCCCATGTGCTTGGGGAACAGGCCGCTGACCATCACGTTGTGGCTGACGACCGTCTCGGACGCCATGTCGCCGACCCACGCGTTGGGGAAAGTGACGCCCTTGTTCTGCAGCCACAGGACGTTCGACATGTTGAACTGCTTGGCGTAACCCGGCTGCATCTGGTCCATGACGACGATCATGACCTTGGTGGGCCGCTGGACCGCCAGCGCCGGCGCGGCCGCGGCCAGAAGCGCCGCAAGCACCACGACGGCCACGAACAGGACACGCAGTCTCTTGAGCATCTGCTACCTCCTCGACATCGGCTCCCCCTGGTGGAGGGAGCCCCCCTATCTCGCGGCTGGCGCCGCAGACTGGCTCCATTCTTCTGCATCTCCCGGGACTGTCAATACGCGGGGGGGTGTCCGGATGCCGGTAGACTGTCCCGAAGCAAGCGCGGATGCA
>JAPLCL010000092.1 GCA_026392265.1 Actinomycetota bacterium | reverse complement strand
GGCGCGCCCGTCGATGTGGACGATCACGCGCCACTCCTCGGCGGTCAGCGTCATCTCGCCACGCTGCTGCACGCGCTCACTGTAGGCGAGGTGCGGGACGCGCTCCAGCGAGCCGAGCTGCTCGAAGATGAGCTCCCACTCGTCGATGCGGCGGCAGCCCTCCATGATCACGTTCTCGACGTTCATCTCGACGAGGATGTCCTCGTCGGTCACTTCTTCGTCGGCGCTGAACTCGAACTCGCCGTCGAGCCAGCTGAAGAACTTGAAGGCGGTGTCCTGGATCTGCTCGCGGACCGCTTGCTCCAGCGTCCCGCGGTCGAGGACGCCGCTGCTCAGAAGGATGGCGCCGATGCGGGCGCCCTCGCCCGCCTTCTTCTGCGCCGCCAGCGCCGTCTTCAGCTGGTCGGCGCTGATGGCGCCGGTCTTCACAAGGCGCTCGCCCAGAGGCAGATGCTGCGGCACCGAGAAGGCATAGTAGATGAGGCCGTTGCGGAAGAAGATCTTGCCCCACTCCTCGCCACGGCGGATCGTGAGCGCCCCCGACTTGGCACTCATCTTCACCAGCTGGAAGATATTGGGGAGACTGAACTCCTTCAGGTTGCCCTGGAGAAGCACTCCGCACCTCGCTCTACGCTAGACCCGTGATGGACGGCCGTCCGTTTCCTCCATCGGCAACGGACGGCGATACTGAATACTACGACGACGCGGCGCCCGCCGACGCGGCCGGGGAGGCGTCGGAGCCGTCGGCGCTCACGGGCACGGCTTCGCAGAAGGCGTCGCCGGCCGCCGGCCCGTCGGGCAGGCACACGGGCGCTTCGCAGGTGCCTGCCCGCAGCTGCCGGCGACGCAACGCCCAGTAGGCGCCGGCCGACGTAGCCAGCGCCGACACGCCGCCGACGGCGATCGCCGCGCGCACCCCGAAGCCGCGCACGATGAGGCCGGTCAGGGGCCCGCCGATGGGGGTACTGCCCAGAAACACGACCGCCCAAAGGGCCATCACGCGGCCGCGCATGGCATCGTCGGCGTTGAGCTGCAGCAGCGAGTTGACGGTGCTGATGAAGAGCACGCCGGCGGCACCCATGGGCACCAGCAACGCCATGCCCCAGAGGTAGCCGGGCGCAACGGCGATCAGCAGCGTGACCACGCCGAAGGCGAAGGTGCTGGCCACGAGCAGGCGCCGCGAGGGGCGCGCCCTGCTGGCCATGAGCAGGGCGCCGGCCAGCGCGCCCACGCCCATGGCCGCGGAGAGGGCGCCGTAGGCGCCGCCGCCGCGGCCGTACACATCCTTGGTGAGCAGGGGCAGCACCACGGAGTAGTTGTAGGCCAGCGTGCTCACCACGGCCAGCATCACCAGAGGGATGCGCAGCTCCGGGGTGCGCCACACGTAACGCAGGCCCTCACGCACCTGGCCGGGCTGACGACGGACCGGCTTGCTGGGGCGCAGCTCGCCGGTGCGCATCACGGCCAGAGCTACGATGACGGCGACGAACGACACCGCATTGAAGAGGAAGCACGGCGCGACCCCGACGGCGGCGAGGAGCAGGCCGCCGATCGCCGGCCCGACGATTCGCGACGAGTTGATGATCACGGCGTTGAGACCGACGGCGTTGGCGAGATCGTCTGGCCCGACCATCTCGTATACGAAGCTCTGTCGTGACGGCAGATCCAGAGCCGTGGCGGCGCCGGTGAGCCCTGCCAGCACCCAGATCATCCAAACGGTCACCACGTCGGTGAACGTCAGCGCGGCGAGGATGAGCGCGAAGACCGCCGCCGCCGACTGCGTCGCCATGAGCAGGCGCCGCTTGTCGACGCGGTCGGCGAGCGCCCCCGCCCAGGCGCCGAGCACCAGCACAGGGCCGAACTGCAGGCCGACGGTGATGCCCAGGTCGAGGCCGCTGCCGGTGATCTGCAGCACCAGCCAGGCCTGCGCCACCGACTGCATCCAGGTGCCGCTCATCGAGACGACCTGAGAGATGAAGAACAGGCGGTAGTTATAGAGGCGCAGCGCGCGGAACGTGCGGCGCGCCAGCGCGCCGGGACGACTGGGTCCGGCCGGACGAGCGATCGGTCTCACCTCACGGATCGAGTTCCTCGGACCGTGAGTCTACGCCCGCCTTGGACGTGGAGGTACCAGAGCGGCGGAACGCCGCGAGGAGACGGAGGTCGTCTTCGCCGGCCTCACCATCCCGACGAGCTCCGCGGGCCCCTCCGTCACGGCCATGTACGCCGACGACGATCTGAGCGCGGGATTCGGGCTCGAGCTGCCGGCGACGCTCATTGGACGCGCCGCACGGCCGGTCCGGCCGAAAAGGCGTCGTGGTCGGCGACCGCGGCCGCCGCGCGCCGAATGAGCTCGAGATTGCTCTCCGGCTCCATCATCCCGCCCACCGCCAGAGTCACGACCATCGCCTCGAACGGGTACACGAGATGAGCGCGGTATCTGGTGCGCAGTGCCGCCAGGGAGGGCGCCTCCACGCCGTGACGCTCGAGGACGTGGCGGTACCGCAGGAGGAGGTCCCCCTCGTGCGTTCGTCTGGTCTTGGGCGTGAGCGCAGTGGCCAGAAAGTACGCGACGTCGCCGATGCCCTCGCCGATACGCACGAGGTGCCAGTCGAGGAGTCCCGGCCCTGAATCCCGCCAGAAGAGATTGCCGGGATGCACGTCGTGATGGACGAGGGTGCGTGGGCCGAGTGCCAGGAAGCGCATCACGTGCCGGCGCCGGTGCGCGTAGCCGAGCGCGGCGGCGTGGAGGGTCTCGGGGACGGCGCTCCCGGCGCGTCGTAGCCCCCGGCGCATCAGCGGCACGGCGAGGGCTGATCCCAACCGGTCTTCGGAGCGCCGCAGGGGCCCGGCAAGCCAGCGGTACTCGTGATCGAGACTCGGCGCGTTCCACAGTCGCGCGTGAAGACGGCCCAGCTGCTCGATCACCAGGCCCGCCTGCTCGGCAGTCAGGGCGTTCGCGGGGGCGCCGGCGACGGCGCCTCCTTCCGTCACATCGGCGAGCACCACGGTCGCGCCGCGCCCGCGCCGGCTCTGCGCCGCCAGGACCGAGGCCAGCGGTACGGGGATCGACCGCGCCACTTCCGTGTAGAAGCGAGCCTCCGCGTGGGGAAGGCGTGGCAGCGCCGTGATCCAGTTGGCTCGCCGCGACAGCGAAGGCAGCTTGACGAACCAGCGACGCGGCAGCGCCGGCGCGCCATCGTGGTCTACCGCCAGGCGCACACGGGTCGTCGTCCCGATGTCGACGGAAAGCACGTCGACCCCCGCCACGGTGGCACCGAGGGCATGGTGGTCGAGGATGCGCTGCGCCCAGGCGACCGTCAGATCGGACGGTCGATGAGCAAGGATCATCTGCGTCGCATCCATCGCGGCCCGTCACTTCTCCCGCGTTGCTCTCGAGAGCCTGTCCCACTCATGGTGACGCTGCGAACGACCGACCCACTTCCTCCTGTCCGGCCGGCTCCAATGATAGTGCCTGGGCCGGCTCGGCACGAGTACCGCCCCCCCACGTCGAGGCGCAGCGGCAGCGGCTGTTGCCCGCCCGGTCAAGAGCGCGGTAGGGTTGTGCCCCACGTGAAGCCGAGGACCATGCCCGCACGACCACCCGACATGCCCGACCGCGACCGTCGCGAGCCCCCGGCCCGCGAAGCGCGCATCGACCTCCACTGCCACTCGCGCTACTCGACGTCGGCCAACCTGTGGCTGGCGGCAGAGCTGGGCTTCACCGAGTCGCACACCGAGCCGGCGACGGTCTACCGACTCGCCAAGCTGAGAGGGATGACGCACGTCACCCTCACCGATCACGACTCCATCGAGGGCGCCCTGCGCCTGGCCCACCGCGAGGATTTCATCATCGGCGAGGAGGTCACGGCCTTCTTCCCCTCCGAAGCTCTCCACGTGCACGTCCTTGTGTGGGGTCTCGATGAACCACAACACACCGAGATCCGCGAGTTGCGCTTCAACGTGTTCGAGCTCGTCGAGTATCTGCGCGGGCAAAGCCTCGCCCATGCTTTGGCCCACCCCTTCTCGCTCATCACGGGAGGGCTCCGCGCCGAGCAGCTCGAGGCGTTGCTCGTGCTGTTCGACGTCTGGGAGGTCCGTAATGGTCTTTCGTGCCGCGCGGAGAACGAGCTCGCCGAGGACGTGGTCGCCCGCTCGGCGAGCCTGCGCGCCCGAATCGCCGGCGGAGCCGGGGGCCTGGAAGCCAATCCGATAGGTGCCTGCGCAGGGTCCAGCGACCATACCGGTCTGGACATCGGGACGACCTACACCAGTATCGCCCTCGAGCCGGTCGAAGTCGAAGCCGATCTCCTGACCGCCCTTGTGGCCGGCGGCGGACGGCCTTGCGGCCCGCACGGCTCCACGGCGAAGCTCGCCCACAACGGCGTTGCCCTTCTCCTCGGCGGGGGTGCGAACCGCAAAGGCCCGCTCCAGCGCACCCTGGCGGGCGCCACGAGGGCAACGCTGACCGGGCAGCTCCTCTCAAGGCCCGGTGGGCGCCATCTCGCCGCGCAGATGCTCTCGATCGCGGCGGCCTCCTCGCGCCTCTGGCGACGCGACAGGGGCGCGCCGGGCGATGCCGCGATCCGTGGGATCGCGCGCGACCTCTTGCGCACCGACAGCCTGAAGCGCGGGGTGGACCACGAGCAGCTCCAGACACAGGCCGAGGAGGCTTGGCGGGCGGCGATGCGCGCCCAGCTCGGAGTCGCCGAGCACGTCGAGCTGGGCGCCCTGGTCGGCGACAAGAAGCGCCTCGCCGCCATCATCGATGCCCAGAGCCTGCTGGCCCCCTACCTGTTCGC
>JAPLCL010000070.1 GCA_026392265.1 Actinomycetota bacterium | reverse complement strand
CACGATCACCTCGGGATTGAAGATGTTGACCAGCGTCACGAGGCCGGCGCCGAGATACTCGCCCAGACGGGCGAGGACGGCCACGGCGCCGGCGTCGCCCTCGAGACCGAGCCGAGTCAGAAGCCGGCTATCGACCGCGTGTCCCGCCGAAAGAGCGCGGCCGAGACCCGAGTCCGGCTGGGCTTCGGCCGCGGCAAGCGCCGCGGCCGTCATCGCCGGGCCGGCCACATACGCCTCAAGACAGCCGCGGTTGGGGCAGTTGGCCGGGCATTCGGGCCCGTTCACATCGATGATGATGTGGCCGAGCTCGGCGGCCGCTCCACTGAGACCTCGATACGGGCGGCCGCCGCAGATGATGCCGCCGCCCACACCCGTGCCCAGCGTGAGCATCAGCATCTCACGGGCGCCGGCGCCGGCGCCGAAGGAGTGCTCGCCCATGGCCGCCGCATTCGCATCGTTGTCGACCACGACCGGCACACCGAAACGCCGCTGCAGCAGGTCGCGCAGGGGCACGTCGGCCAGCGGCAGATTCACCGACTCCACAACGTGGCCGGCGGCGAAGTCCACCATCGATGCGACCCCCACGCCGATGCCCTCGACCTTCCCCGAGCCGTGCTCAAGATCGGCGATACAGGCCACGATGCCGTCCAGGCAGGCCCGCGGCGAGGTGGCGTCCGTGAGGACCGTGAACCGGTCGATGATCTCGGGCGTCTCCCGTGCGGCGGGCGTGCCCGAGTCGGCCTGCGGCAGCCGGCCGCGTAGCAAGGCGGCGGCGGTCTTCGTGCCGCCGATGTCCACGCCGATGATGGTGTGCCCCGAGCTCATGACGCCCCGCAGCTTACCATGGTATAGACTCGCGACTAGAGGAAACGCCCGCCCTGGGGCGTAGTCAGGTGCAAGGCCCGGCGCCTCGCTCCCCGTCAGTGTCACGCGTTGGGCGCTGCCTGCGTCAGGAGCGGGATCACCAGCAGATGCAAAACGACGACGACAACGGCGGGCGCAAGCCCTACAAACGCTACAAGGCCGGCCGCGCCAGGCGCAGCTCCGTCGACGACGAGCTCGCCGGGGCGCGGCCGCCTCGTGAGCCGCGCGACGAAGGCCTCCCCTCCGACGTACGCCCGGTCTCCGCGGAGCGCTCCGCCGGCGAGTACCGGCGGTATGGGCCGGCGCCGGCGCAGGGCAAGGAGGGCAACGAGGCGACGGCCGGGGGCCCCGGCACGGCGCCCGGGCACCGCCGCTTCCGCTGGTGGTTCATCCCCGTCGGCCTGGTGGTGGCGTTCATCATCGCCGGAGTCGTGGTCACCGTCCTCGCCTGGCCGGGCTACCAGAAGTTCGCTCGCGCGGTCGACAAAGCCAACAAGCGTATCGACCAGAAGACCCGCGCCGAGCTCACTCCCGATGACGGCTGGATCTGGCGCAACGGCACCACTCTGTTGCTGTTCGGCGTCGACAGCAAGGCCGGCGAGCCGGCGCGCTCCGACACCATCATGCTCATGCGCTTCAACCCCAAGACGCACACGATCAACCAGCTCTCGATCCCGCGCGACACGCGCGTTCAGCTCCCGAACGGCACGTTCGACAAGATCAACACGGCGATGTTCTGGGGCGGCCCGTCCATGGCGGTCCAGGCGGTCAAGCAGTTTCTCGGCGTCGACGTGAACCACGTCATGGTGGTCGACTTCAAGGGCTTCCCGCGCCTGGTCAACGCCGTCGGCGGCGTGGACCTCAAGGTACCCAAGACCATCACCACGATTGCCGGGGCGAACGGCCGCACCGTGGTCTTCAAGCAAGGCATGCACCATTTCGACGGCAAGTACGCGATGCTGTACGTGCGCATCCGCTATGCCGACGACGACTTTCACCGCGCGGCGCGCCAGCAACAGTTCGTGCAGGCGCTGCAGAAGAAGATCGCCCAGCCGTCCAACATCACCAAGCTGCCCGAGATCGGCAAGAAGTTCATGGGCGGGGTGGCCACCGACCTCACGACCAATCAGATCATCGAGCTCGGCTACCTCAAGTGGCGGGCCACCGGCGGCAAGAAGATGGTGATGGTCGGCACTCCAGGCTATGAAGGCGGGGTCGCCTACGTCTTCCCGCCGTCAGATGCCGAGAAGCAGAAGCTCGTCCACCAGTTTCTGACGAAGTAGACCAGGTCCCCGGCGGCTGTGCCCGGCTCAGCCCGCCCGTCAGTAGGCCACGGCCACGAGCGCCAAGCCGCGCGCCGGCGCCGTCTGCCCCATGCGCCGGCGTTCGCCGGACGCGAGCCCTTCCGCGAACCCTTCCAGCGTCATCCGTCCCTGGGCGACGTCGACCATCGATCCCACGGCCACGCGCACCAGGTTGTGCAGAAAACTCCCGGCGGTGATGGTGAAGGTCAATTCCGCGAGTCCTGACGAACCGTCGTCGCGCGAGATCGGCTGCCAGTCCGCTCTGAGCACGTCGCGCACGCAGCTGTGGTATAAACGCGCGGAGGGCGTGAGCGCCGCGAAGTCGCGCTTGCCGGGCAGCAGGGCTGCCGCCTCGGTGAGCAGCGCCGCGTCGAGCGCGCCGCGCACGTTCCACACGTAGGCGCGCTCGCGCACGGGCTTCACCGGCGAGATCAAGAGGCGGTACTGGTACGTGCGTGACGCCGCCTTGCGCGCGCTGAAGCCCGGCGCCGCCGGCGACACCGCCGTCACGGCGATGTCGGGCGGGAGCAGCGCGTTGAGCGAGAAGCACAGCCGGTCGGGGCGCAGGTCGCGCCGCGCGCAGTCGAACGACGCGACCTGCGCCCACGCGTGCACGCCGGCGTCGGTGCGCCCCGCCACGCTCAGGCGCACGGGTTCGCGAAGGACAGTCGCCAGCGCGTCCCCCAGCAGCCCCTCGACGGTAAGGTGCCCGGGCTGCCGGGCCCAGCCGCGATAGGCTGTGCCCTCGTAAGCGAGGTCAAGACGCCAAGTTGCGCGCCCGGCCGGCGCGTCCCCCGCGAGAACCTGCGGAGCCTCCCCCGTGATTTCACGACCGTCCACGGTCGGCATCCTACACGAGCAGCCCCGCGGCGATGACTGCCGCCGTGACCACAAGGAGCGCGAAATCGCTCCACCCGGCGCGCAGAGGGTGCAGCCGCGTGCGCACGGCGCCGGGCCGATAGCAGCGCGCCTCCATGGCCAGGGCGAGCTCGTCCGCGCGCCTGAAGCTCAACACGAACAGCGGCACGAGGACCGGCACCAGCGAGCGCGTGCGCTCGCCCAACCCGCCGTGGCGGAAGTCGGCGCCGCGGGCGCGCTGCGCACGCATGATCGTGTCGAGCTCGACGAGCAGCGTAGGGATGAAGCGCAGGGCGATCGTCACCATCAGGGCCAGCTCGTCGGTGGGGACGCGCAGGCGGCGCAGCGGCCGGCCCAGCCACGCCAGACCGTCGGTCAGCGCCATCGAGGGGGTCGTCAGGGTCAGCACCGAGCCGACGAGCACAAGCACAACCAGGCGCAGACTCAGAAACGCTGCGAGTTCGAGACCGCGCCACGACAGGTGGATGAACCAGAAGCTGAAGAACGGGTCACCGGGGGCGAACACGACCTGAGCCACGAAGGTGAGGGCGACGAGCCACAGCAGCGGCCTGAAAGCGCGCCAGAACCACGCCACCGGCACGCCGCTCAGCGCGTAGGCCAAGACGGCGGCGGCCGCATACACGGCCAGACCGGCAAACGAGTCGCGCACGAAGAGCGCCACGGCCAGCGCGCTCACGGCGACGAACTTGGCGCGCGGGTCGAGCCGGTGCAGCAGCGAGTCGCCGGCATAGTACTGGGCGATGGTCGCCTTCACGAGAGGGCCTCCGCCGCTGCCGACGCGCTGCGCGGGGCGCGCTGCGGGTCGCGGCCGAGCCGCCGCCACAACTCGACGAAGAAGGGTTCCCGCAGGCGGTTTTCCGCAAGCAAGCGGCCGCCGGCTGTGCTGAAGTCCCATGGGCCGGCGGCCACGAGCCGGCCCTCGCCGAGCACCAGGAGCTCGTCGCAGAGCGCCCAGGCCAGATCCACATCGTGGGTCGCCAGAAGCAGCGTGACCCCGGCCGCCTTGAGACGCTCCAGAATGCCGACGAGCTGGCGCCGCGTCCCCGGGTCCAGGCTGACGAAGGGCTCGTCCAGCAGCAGCAGCCGCGGCCGCATGGCGAGGACCCCGGCGAGAGCCAGGCGCCGCTGCTCGCCACCCGAGAGCGAGTAGGGATGCCTCTCGGCAAAGTGCGCCGGAGGCAGGCCGACCACGTCGAGAGCCGTATCCACGGCCGCGGTCACCTGTTCCTCCGGCCACCCCAGCCGGCGCGGGCCGAACGCCACGTCTTCGCGTGCCGTGGCGGCGAACAGCTGAAGCTCGGGGGCCTGGAAAACGAGGCCCACCTCGCGCTGCAGCGCCGCGTAACCGGCGTCAACGGGAGCGGCCCCATCGAGAAGCACGGCGCCGGTGTCGGGCGCGTCGAGGCCGCGGACCACCTGGAGCAGCGTCGACTTGCCGGAGCCCGAGGCGCCCATCAGCGCCAGGGAGCCGCCGGCCGGCAGCTCGAACGAGACATCGCGCACTGCGGGTATCGGGGCTCTGGCCTCTTCGTAGCTGAAGGATACGTCCGCGCAGGCCAGACTCATCCCCGACGAGCCCGGCACGGCCGGCTCACGAGGCTCATCAGGCGTCGCGCCGGCGACTGCTTTGGAGCCGCTCACGGCGCGTCGCCCAACGCGGCGAGCAACTCGTCGATGGTGAGCGGCAGGCCGCGGAGGGCGTGCCCCCGCTCAGCCAGCGCAAGTGCCAGCTCGCCCGCCGCCGGCAAGCCGAGGCCGAGGCGGCGTACGCGGACGGCATCGGCGAAGAGGCCGGCCGCGGTGCCTGCGTAGGCCTCTGTGCCGCCTCCAAGAACGACCACACGGTCGGCGCCGACCGCCTCGTCCATCTCCTGGGTGATGTACACGACGGCGAGACCGTCGGCGTGCATCTCACGCACCGCCATGAGCACCTCGTCGCGACCCGCCGGGTCGAGCATGGCCGTGGGCTCGTCCAGGACCAGGACGCGGCGCGGCACAGCGATCACACCGGCCAGCGCCGTGCGCTGCTTCTGCCCGCCCGAGAGCATGTGCGGCTCGCGCCGGCGCAGCTCCTCGAGCCCGAAACGGGCCAGCATCGCGTCGACCCGGCGGCGCATGTCCGCCGCAGGCCACGCCAGGTTCTCGAGGCCGAACGCCACGTCGTCCTCGACGCATTGTGCGACGAGCTGGTTCTCCGGGTTCTGGAAGAGCACGCCGACGTCGCGGCGCGCCGACAGGCGTCCGTCCTCGACCAGCAGATCGTGGCCGCAGGCGAGCGCGTGGCGCGCGGCCGTGGGCTTCTCGAGCCCGCCCAGCAGTCGTGCCAGCGTGGACTTACCGGATCCGTTGGCGCCGAGGACGGCGACGAACTCGCCCTCGTGGACCGTCAGATCCAGGTCGGCGAGGGCGTCGGCCTGCGCCCCCGCATAGCGGTAGTGCAGGCCGGAGATGTCGAAGAGCGGCGCCGTCTCGTCTGGGCTGGAGCTCATACCCGGCGAAGCTTACCGCATCGCCGCAGAGTACCCCTGCCTGCAGCGTCGCCGACGCCGGCGGCACCGGCCCACCTGTGCTCGCCGAGCATCAAGGGACGCGTCTCGGCAGACGGTGCCGTCCCCGTACGGTGCGAGGGGCGGGTGGCCCTTCGGCCGCCCGCCCCTCGCGCCACATCTTCTCGCCTTGGCCTAGACCAGTTCGATGTAGGCCTGCTCGCTGCCGTCGCCGGGGCGTGGCCCGAGCTTGATGATGCGCGTGTAGCCGCCGTGGCGGTCTGAATAGCGGGGCGCCACGTCATTGAACAGCTTGTACACGATCTTCTTGTTGCGCAGCAGCGAGATAGCCTGCCGGCGGGCGTGCAGATCGCCGCGTTTGCCGAGCGTGATGACCTCTTCGACGAGTGGGCGCACCTCTTTGGCGCGCGCCACGCCGGTCTTGATCTTCTCGTGCTCGAGCAACTGGCAGGCGAGACCCGAGAGCAGCGCCTTGCGCTGGTCGGGCGCCATGTTGAACTTGCGGCCTGACTTCTGATGGCGCATGTTACTCGTCACCCCGCAGAGAGAGCCCGCGCTCGGAGAGTTTCTCCTCGACCTCGTCGATGCTCTTCTTGCCGAAAGTCGGGATATTGAGCAGCTCGGCCTCGGTCTTGCCGACCAGGTCGCCGACGGTCTGGATGCCCTCGCGCTTGAGGCAGTTGTACGAACGGACGCCGAGCTCGAGCTCT
>JAPLCL010000072.1 GCA_026392265.1 Actinomycetota bacterium | reverse complement strand
AGACGGTTGCGGCCCCAGCCACGGCTGTGGCCGCGACCGTGACGGGCCTTGCCAACGAGCGGGTGCGCCGCTGCCCGCTGTCGTCGCCTACTTCACGCGCACGACGATGCGCGCGATGCCGCCGGGCATCTGCGCTTCGCTCAGGCCGGGGCCCACGAGCCGCAGCGGGAAATACTCGTCCGGCAGCTCGCCACCGTCGACCTTGCCCGCCAGGACGATGTCCTGCTTGCCGGCGATGTCGCGCGAATCGATGGTCACGACCTTGCCGGTCGCGGTCTCGATGACGATGTCGTAGCCCTTCCGTGCCAGGGCCGCGTTGTAGGCGCCCGGCCCGTGCTTCCTCTGGTCGTCGAGCATCCCGGCGACGAGGTAGAGCGGCACGCCTTCCCAGCGCCTACCGGCGGCGTCGACCCAGCCAGAGCCGTGACAGCCGGGCGAGGCGCAGTTCACGTAGGTCGGCTTGTCGAGCTTGCCCGGCACCGCGCCCTCGAGCTGGACCTTCCATTGAGCCGAGGCCTTCGTCACCGATATGCGGTCGACCCATTTCACCGACCAGTGCCCGTCCACGACCTGCCCTCCCGGCTTGGGAGTGGCGACCATCAACCGCAGAGGACCCTCGTCCTCGCCGAGCGGCTTGCCCTCGCGGGCGTAGGCGACGATGACGGTGAGATCCTTCGATGGGGTCTGCTCGGCGCCGGTGGCGGGATCGTAGGCGGTGAACGCGTGATCCATGATCTGCGCGTAGGAGAACGTCATGCCGTAGCCGTCCTTGGCCACGAGGGTGACACCGTTGGCCTCACTGATGCCACCCACCAGGTCCGCGAGAGCGCTCAGAGGCACGCCGGTGTACTCGGATGGCAGCGTGATGACGCCGGTGCTGCTCTTGATGCCGGCGTAGCCCGTGTACGCGGGAAGCGCTTCGAGCTGGTTGAGCGTGAACTGCTTCTGCCCCTTCTCCCCGACGACCGTCAGCACGACCGGGCCGGAGGGACTGACGCTCGGGGAGGCCTGCGCCGGCGTCTGCGGCTCTGACGAGCCACCGCACGCCCCAAGCACAGCGACCAGGCACACCGCCAGAAGCGCGCCGGCCAGCAGCAGCGCGACGATGCGCTTCATGCGCCGCCTCCTTGCGCTGTGGCCGTACACGTCATTTCGGCAGCATCTGGATCTTGACGATCTGCCCGACGAAGCTCGTGCTGCCGATCCTGGGACCGACCAGCCGCAGCGGGTAGTAGTCCGCCGTCAGCTCGGATCCCTGCACCTTGTTGGCCAGGATGATCTTGTCCTGGTTGCGGATCGTGCGCGAACCGATGATCGCCGAGGCGCCCGTGACGGATGTGATCTTGATGCGGTAGCCCTTGAGCGCCAACGCCTCGTTGTAGGCGCCATACCCGCCATGGCCCTTGCCGCCGTCGACCTTGCCGATGCAGAGGAAGAGGGGTACGCCCGACCAGGTCTGCGCGGGCGCTGGGCTGACCCAGCTCGAGCCGTGGCAGCCCGGGGTGGCGCACGAGTCGTAGGACAGGCGGTCCAGCGTGTAGGTCTGGCGCGTGCCGCGCTTGTCTTTGAGGCCGCACATCTTGACGGTCCACGGCACGACGGCGCTGCGCAGAGCCACACGATTCACCCACTTGACATCGAGATGCCCGGCCGCGACCTGACCCACGTCGGTGGGCTGGCAGACGGCGAGACGCAGTGGCCCGTCACCGGCGGGGCTCGGCGGGATAGCGGCCCCGTTCTCTTCGTAGAGCAGGACGACGGACACCGGCGCCTTCGCGGCCTCCTCCTGCTTGGTCGTGGCGTTGTACATGACGACGTTGCCGTTCACGACCTCGTCGTAGGTGAGCGTCATCCCGTAGCCGTCGGTGGCCGTGATGTCGGTGGACTGCAGCTCAGGGATCCCACCGATCTCCGCGAGGAGATCGGTGAGCTTCACGCCCTTGACGGGGGCGGGCAGGGTGACCGTCCCGGCGCTATTGATGATGCCGGAGACGCCGGAGTAGGCCGGCAGGGCCTGGAGCTCGGCCATGGTGAACGTCTTCGTCTGATCGTTGCCGGCGATGGTCAGGATGACCGGGTCGGCGGCAGCCGCCTGCGGCGTGCCGCCGGGCACGACCGCACCGGCAATGACGACGGCGACCAGCGCCACGAGCAGGACAACGGCGGCTCCGGTCCAGATCCTGGGCTTGTTCATGCGTACTCCCTCGTGCGATTGTCTGCGGCGACCGGCCGCAGCCGGCCGCCGCACTCCGGTCCCGGCGGCGGCGCGGCGGGGAGAATGGGCGAGAAACCCCCGCTGCGCCGCGCGCCAAGCCGCGGACGGCTCAGAAGATGAGCCGGATCTTCGTGACTCCACGGGCCGACAGCTTGTTGTTGAACGGCTGTGTGATCGGCTGACCACCGACGAAGCGGAACGGCGCTTCTTCGCCGGTCAGCAACTTGCCGGCCTTCTTCTTGGCGACGATCCATGTCTTCTTGCCGATGATCCACTTGCTCGGCAGTTTGGGCTTGTAGCCGTCGCGGCAGAGAAACTGGATCTGATACCCCTTCTTCGCCAGACCGACGTTGAAGGTGCTCGGGTCGCCGTCATCCACGAGGCCGACGAGCTTGTAGAGCGTCTGCCCCTTGTAGACGTAGCGCAGCGTCGGGTTGATGTTGCCGGCCTTCTCGCCGTGCCAAGCCACCGTGGCGGGCACGTTGCTGATCGGCAGGACCTTCTTGAGCTTGCCCTGCAGGGTCAGCGTCCAGCCTCGCTTGTGCGCGGCCGCCCGGTCAAAAGGGGGCCACGCTCGCGGTCGGCGCCACCGCCGGCACGATGCTGAGGCGCACCACGCCGCCCGGCTTCATCTTGCCGGTGACGCTGGGGTCGAGGCTGACGACCTTGAGCGGCCAGCTGGGCTTCCAGCTGGGCAGCCCGTTCTTGTCCAGCCCGGCTGCCGGGACGGCAAGCGGCGCGCCGTCGGCCAGGTTCGCGAGGATGACCTTGTCGCCGAGGCTCGCGATGTCGGCGCTCGCGAACGTCGCGGCGAAGCCGTCCATGCCGAGGACGACGACGTTGTAGCCCTTGACGGCGAGCGCCGCGTTGAACGTCTTCGGGTTCTTGTCGTCGAAGTAGCCGACCAGGGTCTTGAGGGAAACGCCCTGGTAGGTCGTGGGCGTGGCGGTGCTGGTGTCCTCGATCGACACGCCGCGGTGGTTCAGCGCCGCCCAGGCGGCGAACGCCTTGTACGTCATATCGGCGCTGTACTTGATCGTCTTGGTGTTGCGCAGCTGCAGGTCCCAGCCGTAGGGCTCGGCGGCCGCGGCTCGCATCGCCAAAGCCGGCAATGCCAGCGCCAGCATGAGGACCGCCACGGCCACGGCAGTCAACGTCATCTTCTTGATCATGGTCCCACTCCTCCCCAGGGTTTCCTGTACGTGCCGCTCCGTGGAAGGATCCGCGAGACACCGCGTCGGCAGGCGGAGAGGCACCGACTGAAGACCGGTGACGCGATGACGTGCCGAAGCCGCGTGGGAGGCCGAGAAGAAGGCCCATCCGCACGCGGAAAGGCCCGGCAAGGCGCGCTCTCCTTTCCGCACTGGGAGACACGGCGGTTTCCCGCTGTACCCTTCCGGCTTCGGCTCCGTAGGCTCCACACGCCCTTAGGAATCCGAGACTCGGAGAAGCAGACGCAGTCTAGCCGCGTCCGCCGTCGGCGGCAAGAGCGGGGTGTCCCAAGAGAGACGGCGCCGACTGGACAGGATGGCACATGGGAGGCAGGGCCTGCGTCTGCCGGTCGCCGTACGCAAGAGGGGCGGCGGGCCAAGTGGCCCGCCGCCCCAGACTATGGTGCGGCGCGCAGTCGCGACCGCATGCGGGGCGTCTAGCGCGCCGCACCTCGTAAGTCAATCAATGTCGCGTGCCTCCTTTCCTCGTCGCTTCCGACCGTCTCACACCGGGCT
>JAPLCL010000002.1 GCA_026392265.1 Actinomycetota bacterium | reverse complement strand
CGTGGACCCGGACGAACGCATCATTGCCGTCAACGCGGCGGCGGCGGGCCTCATCGATGTGGAGCCCGCCGAAGCAGAGGGCCGTACCATCCAGGAGGTCCTTCGCAACCCGGATCTGCAGCGTGTCGTCGCGCAGACGCTCTCGGGGCACGAGCCGGTTGAGGCTGACATCGTGATGCGCGTCGGCTCCGAAGACCGCTATCTGCAGGCCAACGGTACGCTGCTGCGCGCAAGCGACGACGACGAAAGCCCTGTCGGCGCCGTCGTCGTCCTCAACGACGTCACTCGTCTCAAGCGGCTCGAGGCCGTGCGCCGCGACTTCGTCGCCAACGTCTCGCACGAGCTCAAGACGCCGGTCACCTCGATCAAGGGCTTCGCCGAGACTCTCGAGGACGGCGCCCTCGACGATCCCGACACGGCGCGCCGTTTCGTGCGCATCATCGCCGGCCAGGCCGACCGGCTGAACTCGATCATCGGCGATCTGCTCGCGTTGTCGACGCTGGAGCAGCGCGAGAACGAGCCGCGTCTCACCCTCGAGGAGGCCGACGTATGCGACGTGCTGCAGGTCGCCGTCGAGGTCTGCGCGCCCAAAGCGCAGGTCAAGGGCATCGCCATCGACGTCTCGTGCGCGAGGTGTGTGCTCGCCGCCGTGAACCCTCCGCTCCTCGAGCAGGCCGTGGTCAATCTCGTCGACAACGCCATCAAGTACAGCCCCGCCGGCAGCGCCGTCGAGGTGGCCTTGGACGACACCCGCGACGAGATCGTCATCAGCGTGAGTGACCACGGGCCCGGCGTACCGCGCGAGCATCTGCCCCGGCTGTTCGAGCGCTTCTACCGCGTCGACAAGGCCCGCAGCCGCGATCTCGGCGGGACGGGCCTTGGGCTGGCGATCGTCAAGCACATCGCCCAGGCGCACGGCGGACGGGTGACCGTCGACAGTCGCGTGGGCCAGGGCAGCACCTTCCGCATTCACCTGCCGCGCGCCTGAGCGTATCCTGCCGGGCGCGCTTCATCGCCCGCGCGCTCCGTGCTCACCGGGCTACAGCCGGACCGTATCGGCCGGCTCACGGCGCCCTCATCGCGCGTTCACGCACGCCCCTTAGCCTGCACTCGACCAGTGGATCCAAAAGGAGAGGTGCCAATGAGAGTCCTCACGTCACGTACCGCCAAGCTCGCCGCCTTGACGGGGCTCGTCGCGCTTGTGCTCGCGACGCTCGTCTCGCCGGCCATGGCGGCGCTCACCATCACGGGCGCCGGGGCCACCTTCCCCGCCCCGTTGTACTACAAGTGGGCCAACGACTGGAAGGCCAAGACGGGCAACAAAGTGAACTATCAGGCAATCGGTTCCGGCGGCGGGATCTCCGCCATCAAGGCCGGCACCGTGCTGTTTGGCGGCTCTGACGCTCCGCTCACCGCCGGCGACCTGAGTAGCAGCGGGCTGGTCCAGTTCCCCACCTGCATCGGCGGCGTGGTGCCGATCGTCAATCTCCCTGGGATCGGCAACGGCAAGCTCAAGCTCACCGGCCCTGTTCTTGCCGATATCTACCTCGGCAACATCACGATGTGGAACGCCGGCGCCATCAAGTCGCTGAACCCTGGCCTGAAGTTGCCGGCCACGCGCATCCTGGTGGTGCACCGCTCCGACGCCTCGGGCACGTCGTGGATCTTCACGCACTACCTGTCGGCTGTCTCGAGCGTGTGGGCCAGCAAGGTGGGCGCCGACAAGTCCGTCCGTTGGCCGGTCGGTGTGGCCGGCAAGGGCAACGAGGGCGTCGCCGCGCTCGTCAAGCAGAGTAAGGGCCGCATCGGCTACGTGGAGTACGCCTACTCCGTACAGTCCCGCATCCCTTACACGCAGATGAAGAACAAGTCCGGCAAGTTCGTGCTCCCCTCCCTCAGCACGTTCAGCGCCGCCGCTGCCGGCGCCAAGTGGTCTGCCGCCGACGGCTTCGGGACGATCATGGTGAACGCCGCCGGGAGCAGCAGCTGGCCCATCGCCGGCGCCTCGTTCGTCATCGTCAAGAAGAACACAAGCAACTACGCGAACGCGCACGCCATGTTCCAGTTCTTCGACTGGGCCTACAAGAACGCCACCGGCAGGGCCGACGCAGCGCGGCTGCAGTACGTCAGTATGCCGCTGACGGTCGTGGGCGCGGTGGAGAAGGTGTGGCACGCCCAGGTCAAGGCCGGCGGCAAGGCAGCTTGGTGACCCCCGCCTGAGACCGACGGGCCCGCCGGCGGCCGGCCGCCTCGGCCATTCCCTGGCAGGCGCGCGTTCGCGTCGAGGCCGCGGAGTCCCCGCCGCGGCCCTCGCCCTGCCCGGGCGCGCCGGAGAACCGCAGGAGTGGCGCTGGCCGTCTAGCGGGCGGGGCTCCCTTCCGGAGCCCCGCCCGCACGTTCGTTCCGTCCTTGCGTCATGCGTCCTGTCGCGCTTTCCCGGCCGGCTACGTCTCGCCGCAATCTGGCGTGGCGCCAACCGTTTGCTCACGCTCGCCAGGTAGCATCTGGTTGTGGTGGCGTCGTCGCGGTGTGACGGTGAGCGCTGCACGGGCTGCGGCCGCTGTGCGCAGTCGTGTCCGGTACAGGCGATCTCGCTGGTGCCCCGAAGTCCGCGGCAGCACGATGGGGGGCAGGCTTCGAAGCGCCTGCTCAGTCACATCGACCTCGAGCGCTGCCTGGGCTGCGGGGTCTGCGTGGGCGTCTGTAGTCAGGACGCTTTGGCGATGGAGCGGCGCTCGCGAGCAGCGCACGTCCCGCTGAACCAGGTCGAGTATCTCACGCGCAGGATGCTGGAGCGGGGAAGGCTGGCGGACCTGCTGGTGGACGGCACGGCCGGCAGAGGGCCCGC
>JAPLCL010000420.1 GCA_026392265.1 Actinomycetota bacterium | reverse complement strand
TGACCGGCGAGCACGACGGAGCCCGCACGCTGGACCTGCGCCCTGCATTCGCAGCCGCAAGAGACGTCGGTGACGGGCCGTTCACCATCGACGGCGTTCACTTCACCGACGCAGGCGCGACGGTCGTGGCCGCGGCGTTTGCGGCAGCCATTGAAGACATCGACCGCGGCGAGACGGCTGCGGCAGACACGGGAGGCTGACCATGGCGCACGGACTCCGCAAGATGATGCTCGTGGGCGCCGGCGCCGCCGCGGCGGGCGTTGGTGTCTGGGCCGCGCTGCGCCCGCGCACTCTGGCCTGGGGCGCGACCTGCGACGAGGTCGTCCGGCCGTTGCCGGGCGACGAACTCGTCGCCAACCCCTTGTACGTGACGACGCGCGCCATCACGGTCAAGGCGCCGCCCGCCGCCGTGTGGCCGTGGCTCGTCCAGCTCGGCCAGAACCGCGGCGGCTTCTACACCTACGATGCCCTCGAGAACCTGATGGGCCTGGACATCCACAGCGCCGACGCCATCCGCCCCGACTGGCAGGATCTCCACGCCGGCGAGGACTACGTGACCCTCGACCCGGACGAGCACATGAAGATGACCATCACCGTGCTCGAGCCGCCGCGCGCCTTCGTCATCCGTAGCGGGGCGCCCGGCGAGCCGCCGCAGGAGCCGGGCAGCTTCTTCCGCGGCGAGCTCGCCTTCAGTTGGGGCTTCTACCTCGAGCCGCTCGATGAGCGCACCACGCGGCTCGTCATCCGCTCACGGGCAGCCTGGGCGGACACGCTCACGGCGCGCTTGGCAAAGCCGCTGCTCCTCGAGCCCGTGCACTTCCTCATGGAGGAGCGCATGCTGCGAGGGATCCGCGATCGCGCGCAAGGGGCGACGTGAAGTACTTCGTGTGGAATGGGTACCGGCTCCTCTATCGGGAGGCCGGTGAACCCGGCCGACCGCTGCTCGTACTCCTGCCGGGCAGCACGGCCTCGTCGGCCAACTACACAGCCGAGCTCGAGCACTTCGGGCGGCGCTTTCACGTCGCCGCCCTGGACTTCCTCGGGACCGGCGGGTCCGACCGTCTGCCAATCTGGCCCGACGGCTGGTGGGAGGACGGCGCCGCTCAGGCGGCGGCTCTTGCCGCCCGCCTCGGCGCCGCGCGCTACGCCGTGATGGGTACGGGCGACGGCGGCATCGTCGCGCTGCTCACGGCGCTGCGGGATCCGCAGCGAGTCGCCGCCCTGGTCGCCGACAGCTGCGTCGAAAGTCTGACCGCCGAGGATCTCGAACGGGCCGTGCACGAGCGCGACCCCGCCACGCGCGGCATGGCCCGCCAGCGAGAGCAGCCACACGCGGAGCTCACCGACATCATCCTCGGCCGCGGAGTGCTTTCGCTTGGTCAGCGGCTCAGCAACAGGAGTCTGCGCGGCTTCTGGCAAGCCGCCCACGGCGACGACTGGGAGGACGTCGTGGTCGCCGACAGCGCCCTGCATCTGCGCCTGGCCGCGGCCGGCACATGGGAGCCGTTCGCCGGTCAGCTCGGGCAGATCCGCTGCCCGGTGCTGCTCACGGGGAGTCCGGCGGACCCGCTGCTCCCCGACCTCGATGCACAGCAGGCGGCCATGGCGGCGCAGATCCCCGAGTGCCGCCGCTGGCTGTCGAGCGGCGGCGGGCACCCCGCCATGTGGACCGATGCGCGCGGCTTCCGCCGCGCCGCCGACGACTTCCTGGGCGGCGTGCGCTTCTAGCTCTACCTCGGCGGGGGTAGGGACTTCGCGGGGCGGCGAGGCCGTAGGCCCCGACACCGCCCGCGGGCCTCTACCCCCCGCCGCCCACGGCTCCCCCACCCGGGGTAGCCACACCCCAGCCAATCTCCCTCTGACGTCCGTCTGGATTGACCACCCCCGGGCGATTCGCCGCTCGCGTCACCGCCGTAGCCTTCTTCCAGACATCCCAGGAGGAGGAACCATGCCACCGATCATCACCGAAGAGCGCGAGAGACTCGCCCCCGCTATCGAGGAGCTCGAGCGCGTGTTCGCCACCCAGACCCGCGCGGTCGTCACCGCCCGCGGGCTGACGCGCACCTACGGCAAGGGCGACGCCACGGTGCACGCGTTGCGCGACGTCGACATCGACATCACCGAGGGACGGCTCACGGCCATCATGGGGCCGTCCGGCTCCGGCAAGAGCACGCTGATGCACATTCTGGCCGGCCTCGACCAGCCCACCGGCGGCCGGGTCAGCATCGACGGCGTTGAGATCACCCGGCTCAAGGAGAAGAAGCTGACCCAGCTGCGCCGCGACAAGATCGGCTTCATCTTCCAGAGCTTCAACCTGCTGGCGACGCTGACCGCCGACGAGAACATCGTGCTGCCGCTCTCGCTGGCGCGACGCCGCGCCGACGAGACGTGGCGGCGCACCGTCATCGACGCCATCGGGATCAGCGACCGCCTCACGCACCGCCCGGCTGAGCTTTCCGGTGGCCAGCAGCAGCGCGTCGCCGTCGCCCGGGCGCTCATCACCCGGCCGGCCGTCCTGTTCGCCGACGAACCGACGGGAAACCTCGACTCCCGCACCGGCGGCGAAGTGCTGGATCTGCTGCGCCGCAGCGTCGACGAGTTCGGCCAGACCGTGATCATGGTCACCCACGACGCCAATGCGGCGAGCATCGCCGACCGCGTCGTCTTCCTCAAGGACGGCCGCATCGAGCTGGACGAGGACCGCATGACCCGCGACCACATCTACGACACCATCAAGAACCTCGAGGTGCCCCGATGACCCGCCTCGCCTTTCGCAGCCTGGCCAGCCGGCCACTCCGCACAGTCCTCACCGTCCTGGCGATCCTGCTGGGCGTGGCGATGATCACCGGCACGTACGTACTGACCGACCAGATCCACAACGGCTTCGCCGACATCTTCAAGACGTCGTTCAAGGGCACCGCCGTGCAGGTGTCACCCAAGACGGCATTCACCGCGATGGACAGCGCCGGCACCACCCCGCAGACGCTGAACACCACCATGCTCGCGCAGATCCAGGCGGTGCCGGGTGTCGACAAGGCCGCCGGCACCTACCAGACCATGGGCGCCGCGATCGTGGACGGCAAGACCGTACAGACCGGCGGCTCCCCTACCCTGCTGACCACTAACCCGGGCCCGCCCTTCAACCAGGCCCAGCTCGTCGCCGGGCGCGAGGCACAGGCCCGCAACGAGGTCAGCATCATCAAGAGCTTCGCCGATGAACAAGGCCTGAAGCCGGGCGACAGCTTCGACGTCGCCGCCGCGACCGGCCTGCAGCACGTCAACGTCACCGGCGTGTTCACGTGGGGCGCCTCCGGCTCCATGGGCGGCACCATCGTCGTCGCCGGCCGCCTTCAGGACGTGCAGCGCTGGGGCGGCGAGCCCGGCAAGCTCAGCGGCGTCTCGATCGCCGCCGATCCCGGCGTGACCCCCAAGGAGCTCGCCGCGCGCGTCAAGACCGTTCTGCCGGCGACGGTGAGCGTCAAGACCGGCGAGCAGGCGGCCACCGACGCGACCAACGAG
>JAPLCL010000371.1 GCA_026392265.1 Actinomycetota bacterium | reverse complement strand
TGAGGCGCTGCTCGGCGTCGACATCGTAGAGCTCTGGCAGATCGACTACTCGTACAAGGCGATCAAGACCAACGTGGCCCACGAAGGCCAGACCATGAAGATCGCCCAGAGCCTGCTCACCAACCCGGTGCAGTACGGCGCCATGCCCGACCTGGGCCGCTACTCGAAGCCGGACGGCCCTATCCCGAACTGGTCGGAGCTGCTGCCGATGGGCAAGATCGACGAGGCCCGCCGCGCCCAGGAAGAGGCCTGCGAGATGCTCGTCGAGGACATCGATTTCGTCGCCGACGCGATGGTCTCGGCCGGCGCCGACGGCATCGACTTCGACACCACGGGCGCGGCCGGCGATGCCGACTTCCTCGCCGGCCTCAGGGCCTGTCGCAGGCTCCGCGAGAAGTACCCGTGGCTGGGCATCGAGATCGGCATGGCCGCCGAGTTCGTGCTCGGCATGCACGGCCAGCTCGAGTTCGACGGCGAACGCCTCGCCGGCATGTGGCCCAAAGACCAGCTGCGCATGGCGCAGCAGGCCGGGGCCAGCATCTACGGGCCGGCCGTCAACATCAACACCGGCAAGTCCACCGCCTGGAACATCGCCCGGGCGATCACCTTCATCAAACCCGCCATGGAGATCGCCGAGATCCCCGTGCACGTCAACGTGGGCATGGGCGTCGGCGCGGTGCCGACCTGCGTGTACCCGCCGGCCGACGCCACCAGCCGCGCCTCCAAAGCCTTCGTCGAGATCCTCAAGATCGACGGCTACTAGGTGGGCACCGGCGATCCCCTCGGCATGGAGGGGGCTCACGCGCAAGCCTCGGGCATGGGCGGGATGCGAGCGGCCGGAGACCTGGTCGCCCGCATGCAGATGACCCGAAGGATGCGCCTCAAAGAAGCCAAGCAGTACGTCGCCGGCAAGCTCGGCTGCACGCCGCGCGACCTCAGCGACCCCATCGCCATGGAGCAGATCCGTCTGGAGAAGGGCCTCGGCACGCTGGCCTTCACCTCCTCGGTGCACCCCGACCAGCCCGGCATGATGGAGGCCAAGTTCAACATCAGCAAGACTCTCGATATCCCCATCAACTGCGTCGAGCGCTTCAAAGAGCGGGCGCGTCTGTAAGGAGCTGAAGCTCGGGGGCGGGGCGCCGCGAGAGCGGCGCCCCGCCCCCTTTCTGCGCCGCCGCCGCCCGCGACGCCGGGTCTCAGGGGCCGCGCAGCGATGCATCGTCGGAGAATACTGTGTGCCCGCGACCACGGCGGCGGATTCGGTCGTCCGTCTTCGTTCCGCGTATGGACTGAATAAAGATGAGACTGGGGCTTGTGTGACACGCGCGCCGCGCACTAGAATGGCGCATTCGTCCGTGGTCGAAAGGAGAACAATGCTTCGCGCATTCAAGGTAACCTTGCTGGTGGCGCTTATGGCGGTCGCCCTTGCCGGCGTCATCGCCGGCTGCGGCAGCAGCTCGAGCAGCTCCAGCAGCAGTCCGAGCGCCAGCGCCGGCGCCGACACCACCAGGGCAATCAAGATCGGCATCACGCAGATCGTGAGCCACCCGGCCCTCGACGCCGCTGTAGAGGGCTTCAAGGCCGCTCTGGCCGAGAAGGGCTACAGCAACGTCACCTACGACATGCAGAACGCCGAGGGCGACATGGCGACGACCGCCAGCATCGCCCAGAAGTTCGCCGCCGACGGCCTCGACCTGATCCTCGGCGTCGCCACGCCGACCACGCAGGCTGTGGTCAAAGCCGACAAGACGACGCCGATCGTGTTCACGGCCGTCACCGACCCCGTCGGCGCCGGGCTGGTCACGAATCCGGAGGCTCCCGAAGCCAACGTGACCGGCGTCAGCGACCTGCAGCCGGTGGAGCCCATCCTCGCGCTCGCCAAGCAGTTCAACCCGGACGCCAAGTCGGTCGGCATCGTCTACAACGCCGGCGAGTCCAACTCGGTCTATATCGTCGATGCGGCGAAGAAGGCCGCCGGCGGCATGGGTCTCGAGATCGTCGAGGCCACGGCCAGCAACTCCTCCGAGGTGCAGGCCGCGGCCAAGTCGCTCATCGGGCGCGTCGACGCCATCGCCGTGATCGGCGACAACACCGCGGTCACCGCCCTCGAGACCATCGTCAAGGTCTGCAACGAGGCCAAGATCCCGTTGCTCGCCGGCGACACCGACAGCGTCAAGCGCGGCGCCGCTGCCGGGTACGGCTTTGACTACAAGGACTTGGGCATGCAGGCCGGGTACCAGGCCGCCCTCATCCTCGGCGGCACGCCCATCAAGGACATCCCGGTGGAGTACGCCAAGAACCTGCAGCTCTCGGTCAACGAGAAGGCCGCGGCGGCACAGGGCGTCACCATACCCGCAGATCTGGTGGCCAGCGCCGTCAACAAGTTCTGACAGGCACGACGCCCGCGACAGCCGCGGGCGCGATAGACTAGTCGGGGCCGGGGCCGCGCACGCGGCCCCGGCCCCGACCACGAGGAGTAGCCGCACGTGCAAGTGATCATCTCCAGCGCCCTCGAGCAGGGGCTCATCTACTGCTTCATGGTTCTTGGAGTGTTCCTCACGTTTCGCGTGCTCGACTTTCCCGATCTGACCGTCGACGGCAGTCTGCCGCTCGGCGCGGCCGTTACCGGCGCCCTGATCATCGGCGGCCATTCGCCGCTCCTGGCCACAGCAGCCGGCGTGGGCGCCGGCATGTGTGCCGGCATGGTCACCGGGTTCCTGCACCTGCTGCTCAAATCGGGGGAGAGCGACTCCACCAACTACGGCCCCAAGCTGCTCGCCGGCATTCTCACGATGACGGCCCTCTACACAGTCAATCTGCGCATCATGGGGCGCAGCAACATCCCGCTGCTCGGCGTGGACACGATCTTCGAGAAGCTCGGCAACGCCCTCTCGCTCACGATGATCGGTTGGAACGTGGTCCTCGCGGTGGGCGCGCTCGCCATCGTCGTCAAGTACCTCCTCGACTGGCTGCTGCACACCGAGTTCGGGCTTACGCTGCTGGCCACCGGTGACAACGAGCAGATGATCCGCGCCATGGGCACCAACACGAACTTCACGCGCATCGTCGGCCTCGCCATCGCCAACGGGCTGGTGGCGCTCACGGGCTCCCTGGTGGCGCAGCAACAGGGCTTCGCCGACGTCGGCATGGGCCTTGGTACCATCGTCGCCGGTCTCGCCGGTGTCATCATGGGCGAGGTGATCTTCGGCATGCGCAGCATCAGCTGGGTGCTGTTCAGCGTCATCGGCGGCTCCATCGTCTACAGGTTGCTGATCGCCATCAGCCTGCGCTTGGGCATCGCGCCCACCGACCTCAAGCTGCTGACCGCCGTGCTGGTCGTCGTGGCGCTCTCCATCCCCACCGTGCGCAGCAAGGTGGTGCGGCTGTGAGCGCCCCGGCCACTCTGGATGTCGGCGGGCTGCGCAAGGTCTTCTTCCCGGGTACCGCCAACGAGGTCGTGGCCCTGAACGGCATCGACCTCGAGGTACCGGCCGGCCAGTTCGTCAGCATCATCGGCTCCAACGGCTCGGGCAAATCGACGCTGCTGAACGCCGTGGCCGGCACGTTTCCCCTCAGCGGTGGCACGATCACGCTCGGTGGGCGCGACGTGACCAAGCAGGCCGAGCACGTGCGCAGTCGCGTGATCGGCCGGGTCTTCCAGGATCCCCGCGCCGGCACGGCCCCCTCCATGACCATCGAGGAGAATCTCGCCATCTCATTGCTGCGCTCCAAGCGCAGCGGTCTACGCCGCGGCGTCACCAACCGCCGCCGCGAGGTCATGCGCGCGCAGCTCTCGCGCCTCCACATGGGCCTCGAGGATCGCCTGAAGGCAGGCGTCAACAAGCTCTCCGGCGGGCAGCGCCAGGCGATGTCGCTGCTCATGGCCACGATCGCCGAACCCAGCCTGCTGTTACTCGACGAGCATACGGCCGCGCTCGACCCCAAGGTCGCGGCGACGATCATGGAGCTCACCGCGGCGATCGTCATCGAGCGCGGCCTCACCACGCTGATGGTCACGCACAATATGGAGCTGGCCCTGCGCTACGGCGACCGTTTGATCATGATGCACGGCGGCCGCGTCGTCCTCGACCTCGACGAGCAGCAGAAGTCCACACTCGAGGTCGGCGACCTCATCGAGAAGTTCCACGAAGTGGCCGGCGAGGCGTTCGCCGTCGACCGGATGCTACTGGAATAGCGCGTCTGCGACGCCCGTGTGTCGCTCAGCCGCGCAGCTCTCTGTCGGCGTCGCCGACGATGCGCCGCAGCTCGACCTTCGTATCCTCGCCCAGCGGTTCGGGCTCGTAGTGCTGCAGGATGTCGAGGGCGCGCTCGCGCGCGACTTCGAGGGCGTCGCGGTAGTGCTGGCCGGCGGCGGAGCTCCGCGGACCCGCCGGCGACCAGCGTGGCCATCTCCACGGCAGGCCGCGCGAGCTTCTCGCCCTGCACCATGCCCATGAGGTGTTTCGTGGTGTTGTTCCAGCCCGCCTCGATCTCGTGGAGCTGGGCGGTCTGGCCGCGATCGCCGGCGCTCACCGTGGGCCACCAGAAGGAGATCGAGCGCAGGCAGTCCCGCATCCTCGTGATATCGGCGAGGTCGACTTTGGTCGACGAGCGCCGCTCGGCAGTGCGCCAGTCCACGACCTCCACGCTGCAGCCGTCGGTGGTGCTGTAGGTGGATCCCGACGCCAGGTCCAGATCGTCGGCGCCGTGGTGCGAGCCCAGCACGAAGCTGCGTGGGGCGAGCGCGAGCGTCTCCTCGACCAGCCGGCGAGGCAGGTGCACGAGGTCGGAGCCCCCGTCCACCTTCGCGTCGGCCTTCTGTCGGAGCGCAGCGGCGCGATGGGCTGGCGCTGCGGCCCCTCGCCGCCGCCCGTCCCGCGCTGTGAGCGCCTACCCCACCAGCCCCTTCGCGCGATCCACCGCCATGCCGGCGTTGGCGCCGTAGCCGTCGGCGCCCAGCTCGTCGGCCCAGGCTTGAGTCACGGGGGCGCCGCCGACCATCACCTTGACGGAGTCACGCAGGCCCTCGTCCTTGAGCGCCTGGATGGTCTCGCCCATATGCGGCAGGGTGGTGGTCAGCAGGGCGCTCATCCCGAGGATCGC
>JAPLCL010000155.1 GCA_026392265.1 Actinomycetota bacterium | reverse complement strand
CGACGGTCAAGCCCGACTTGATCTCGACGGCCACGCGCTCACGGCCGAGATCGAGGAGCACGTCGACCTCGGTGCCGTGCGAGTCGCGCCAGAAGAAGAGGCGCGGGCGCTCGCCGCAGTGGGCGAAGAGCTTCGTGAGCTCGGCCACCACGAACGTCTCCACGAGGGCGCCGCGCAGCGGGTGGTTCCAGAGGTCCTCTGCGCCGCGCAGGCCGAGCAAGGCGCACAGCAGGCCCGTGTCGAGGAAGTAGAGCTTGGGTGTCTTCACGATGCGCTTGCTGAAGTTCTCGTGATGCGGCGCGAGGAGCGTCACGATGTAGCTCGCGCGCAACACCGAAAGCCACCTTCGCGCCGTGCTGTGGCTCACGCCGGCCTCCGCCCCCAGCGCCGAGAGGTTCAGCAGTTGCCCACTGCGCCCCGCGCACAGGCCGAGAAAGCGCAGAAACGTGTCGAGGTCGCCGATGGCGCCCACGGCGCGCGCGTCACGCTCCACGTAGGTGCTGATGTAGCTGCTCAGCCACTGGGCGGCATCGGCGCCGCGATCGTGGATCGCAGGGTACAGTCCGCGGAACACCAGATCCTCCAGGGACATCGGCGGCGGCGGCGTCTCTGCGCCGCCCGTGCCGGGGCGCGCCCGGCAGAAGTCCTCCGGCCGCAAGGCGGGGCGGCGCGTGAGCTCTGCCACGGAGAACGGCAGCAGCTCGAACACCGCGGTGCGCCCGGCCAGCGTCTGCGTGATCTTCTCGGACAGAAGGAAGTTCTGCGACCCGGTGAGTACGAACGGTCCCCCGCGCCGCTCGTCTACCACCCCCTGGATGTAGGAGAAGAGCTCGGGCGCGCGCTGCGCCTCGTCGAAGATCACTCCGGGCGCTGCCGCGACCCGCTGCAGCATGCCCCGTGGATCCTCCAGCGCCTCCGCCCGACGTTGCGGATCCTCGAGCGAGACGTACAAGTAGTCGGGAAACGCCATCCGCGCGAGCGTCGTCTTGCCACTCTGCCGGGGACCAGTGAGGAACAGGACGGGGAACGGTCCGGCCGCCTCCTGCAACCTGGCCTCGAGCGTGCGGGGGATCAGCAAGTCGCTTCTCCTATCGTGCAGATTGAACACATCCTGTTCATATAGCACACTCCTGCGGCTCCGTACAAGGGTTTTCGGGGCGCGTCAGTCCGCCGAGGGCACGGACGAGACCAGCCGCCCGCACCGTGCACTCGAGGTCGTCCTCGTGCGCGGCAGGCGCGCCGAAGATACCGACCATGGCATCGCCGATGAACTTCTGGACGGTGCTGCCGGCGGGACAGCACGTCATGCGGCGCCGTCCGAGCGACCCCTCAAGCCCGCTAGCGCCGCGTCCGTCTCCTCGAGCGCCGGCCTGGCCCCGAGCCGCGCGAAGATCTCGCGGGCCGCGGCGAGCGGCGCTGCCGCCTCGGGCGCTCGTCCGAGTGCCATCAGGCAGCGCCCCTGGCCCAGGAGGGCGTGCCCCTCTTCATAAGGCACGCCGAAGCCGTGCCAGCAGGTGGCGGCGTCGGCGAAGCCGGCCGCCGCTGCTTCAAGCTCTCCATGCGCCTCGGCAAGCGATGCATCGACGCTCACCATGACGTTCTGCTGGACCGGCAACGGGCCGTCGCCTCTGTGCCGCAAGCGATCCGCCAGATCGAGGCCCGAACAGCACAGCGCGAGTCGCACGGCCTCGGGCACCATCCAGGCGTACTCCACAGTGCTCGCCGGCTGCGGCGTCGCCGCCCACTCGGTCAGCCAGCGTGCGGCCGCCTCCGGCCGTCCCAATGCCACCAGGCCCGCAGCCGAAGGGACGGCGTCGTACACATCCTCCCACGGACTGGTAGTCGGGGACGCCGACCGGAGGGCGCCGAGCGACGCAAGCGCCTCCTCCAACTCATCGAGCCGCCCCATCCGGGCGCCTACGAGCAGCTGAACCGATTTGAGATTCCTCGCGTTTTGCAGGAAGAGGGCTTCCGGCAGCTCATGCTCGCTCTTCACGATATCCTCAGGCAACGAGACCCAATCGCCGATCATGAGACGCGACTCAAACCCCGCATTGCGCATGAACTCGGCGTCGGCGAGCATGCCCCGGCGCTCGAGGAAGTCGATGCAGTCGCCGAGGACGGCATCTGAAGCCCTCGGGCCCTCCACCCAGTCGACGACCACCACGTAGTTGCACATGCAGCCAGCGAGATGGAAGCCGAATCCCTTCTCAGAGGAGTCCTTGGCTATCTGGACCGCGCGCCGATTGTCGATCAGACCACCCACATCCCCGAGTGCGCAGCGCAGGCTGCCCCGCGTCGCGAGAACGAACGCCGGCGCATCGAATCCCTGCTCCTCACAGATCGCCAGAGCCTCGTCGATGGCGTCGAGACTCACCTGTGCATCGCCGGTTCTGTGGTACTGATTCCACGCCCAAACGTCGAGGGCATCGACGAGCTCTCGAGACGGTGGGCCTGACCGCGCCTGAGCCAGAGCCTGCACCGCGAGCTCATGTTCGGGATGACCCGAAACGGCCAGTGCGTAATGAAGCCGCAACAACGACTTGATCGTTCCGCTGGTGTCGCCTTGTTGTGTGAAGAGCGCCGCAGCTTCCTCCAGACCTGCGGCCGCACCATCGTAGTCCCCGGCAAGCACGAGCATCTCCCCGAGCCCGAGAAGGAGCCGAGGTCGCGCCTCGTGCTCCGCGCCGGCGATCTCGAGGGCGCGCTCGTAGTGACGCCGCGCCGTGGCCACGTCGACCGACTGTGCCCGGTCACCCGCGGTGCGCGTCCAGGTGACCGCGGGCTCGCGGATCTCGGCCGCC
>JAPLCL010000137.1 GCA_026392265.1 Actinomycetota bacterium | reverse complement strand
ACGGCGATGCTCCGCGGGTCGAACAGCTTATCGAGATTACGTGTGCTCATGACTGTGGTCCCGTCTTTCGTGGTTGATCTGCCCCTCGCGGGACTCCTTGAGTACTCTACGCCGCGGAGGCCGCAGGTTCATCCCGGACGGCGGTGGACGAGAAGGAGAACGGCCCCGGCCGGCACATACTCACGGTACCGGCGTTTACGGGCTCGCAGGTACGGAGACAGACCGGAGACGTGGAGTTGACCTGGAGGTGCCGCAGTGAGTGGACCCTTGTACGCACAGCGCTATCGGCTCGTGGAGGCGTTGCCTCCCGGCTGGGCGCTGGCCGTCCACCGGGCTCAGGACGCCGGTGGGCGCCCGGTGCGCATCACCGTGGTACGGCCCGCCGACCCCGACGCGTTCATGCGCCGCATGGGCGTCGTCGCGGCGGCCCGCCATCTTGATCTTCCCGTGGTGCTCGACGTAGGGCAGGACGGCGCCGACGTGTTCGTGGTCACCGAGGACGTGCGCGGCGACGACGCGGCGGCGCTGGTCGCCGGCGGACCGCTGCCCGTCTCCGCGGCGACGATGGTCGCCGCCGAGGCCGCCGCCGGCCTCGCGGCGTTGCACGCCCACGGCGCCGTGCACGGCGGCGTGGAGCCGGAGACGCTCGTGCAGACCGGCGCCGGGACCCTGAAGCTGACCGGCGCCGGCCTCGCCGCCGCGTACCTGCCGCCCGACCTGCGACCGGGCGCCCCCGCTATGGGCGCGCGGTACCTCAGCCCGGAGGAGATCCAGGGGCGTCCGGCCGAGCCGGCCTCCGACGTGTACCGGCTCGGCCTCGTCCTCTACCTGCTGCTTACCGGGGCGCACGTGTTCGACGGCCCCGACGCCGCGAGCGTCGCTCGCGAGCACCTCGACGGCGTCGTGCAGCCGCCGCAGTTCCGCAACCCCGAGGTGCCGCCGGCGCTCGCGCAGGTCGTGCTGCGCGCCCTCGACAAAGACCCGGCGCGCCGCGGCAGCGCGGCTCAGTTCCAGCAGGACCTTTCCGGCGTGCTCGGATCTGCGCAGGTGCAGGTCGCCCCGCCGCCTCAGAAGCCCAAGAACCGCGGCTGGATCTGGGCCGTAGGGGTGCTCGTCGTCGTCGCTCTCGCGGGGTTGGGCGTCGCCTGGGCAACCGGCGCCTTCGACAGCGGCGAGAAGGCGGTCAAGGAGGCTGCCGTCCCGAATCTTGTGGGGATGACCCAGCAGGGCGCGGCCACAGCCCTCGAGCAGGCCGGCCTCAAGGTCGGCCAGGTCGTCAGCGAGGAGAGCGACACGGGGCCGGCCGGCACCGTCATCAAGCAGGATCCGGCGGCCGCCAGCAAGGTCGCCGAGGGCAGCCTCGTGGCGCTGACCCTATCGAGTGGCGCTTCGCCGAGCCCGTCCACCACCAGCGACGTCCCCGACGTGGTCGGGTCCACCGAGGCGGAGGCGGTGCAGTCGTTGGGCGCTGCCGGGTTCGTGGTCGTCATCGTCAAGGAATCAAGCCTGACGCCGGCCGGCGAGGTGGTCTCGCAGTCGCCCACCGGCGGCGTGATCGCCGAGTCGGGCAGTCCGGTCAAGATCACCGTCTCCACCGGTCCGG
>JAPLCL010000224.1 GCA_026392265.1 Actinomycetota bacterium | reverse complement strand
GGAGACACCGTTAGATGGGCGCGGACCGTGGTGGCGTAGTCGCTGCCGGACACCGTCGTGCCCGCCGCGGTCGGCGTTGCCGTGGAGGCGACGGCCGATGAGGCGGGCGCCAGCCCGCTGAGCACCGCCGTCGCCGCAAGGATCGCCGCGGCGACCGCGAGCTCGCCGCCCGAGCTCATGCGGAACGAACGGGCCGCGCTGTCTTTCGTCTTCAGCAAGGGTACCCACCTGAAGTGGTTCAGAGCGCCCAAGGCGACGACGACCGTCACAAGCCCCACCTTGATGAGCAGCGTGACCCCATACCTTGTGGTCAACAGGTTGTCCAGAGACCCGACCTCCACCAGCCCGCGGGCGACACCGGTCGCGAGCACGACGACGAGGGTCACCGTGGCGACCCGCGAGAAGGCGCCCACGGCGCCGGCCCGCGCGGGCTTCGTCGTGCCGCGGATGCCGAGCAGGAGCCACGCCAGACCGCCCACCCACACACCGATGCCGGTCATGTGCACCCACTGCACGGCCACGTTTACGGCTCTCCATGAGGATGGCGCGTCAGCGTGCCCGCCCAGGCAATGGGCGAGAGCGGCGGCGGCCCCAGCGGCGCCGAGGAAGAGGAGGCTCCAGCGCGCCGGCCATAGATCCACAGCCACCACCGCGGCGGCGCAGATGACGATGGCGACGCCCAGCGCGAGCAGCAGCTGCCCGTGGCGCGTCTGGAAGAGCGGTAGCAATGAAGGCGCGCCGCTCAGGGCGCGCTCGGCCCAGACCATCGCGCAGAACCCGACGATGGCCATCAGAAGCGCCAGTCGCAGGAGGGCATTGCCGCCGGCCGGGAGCCTGCCCGCGAAGACGAGCAGGCAGGTGGCGGCGGCGCCCACGAAGAGCGCGAGGCCGGCATACAGCAGCCAGCGTCCAATCGACCCAAGCGCCGACATCCACGGCGAGACGTTCAGCAGGTCGACGGCCTTCGTGCTCCCCGGCGCCGGCGTCACGCCGACGCCGAACGCAAAGGCGCCGTTCTGCACATGGCCGTCGACGGCCGACACGGAGCGCCAGTTGACCGTGTACACGCCTTGCCCCAGATCCTGTGCAAGCGTCACCTGCAGCTCCCTGGGCTTGCCGTCCACGGCCTTGATCGCGGACACGCCGGGGACGGTCTTCCCGTCCGCGTCGAGCAGACGCACCAGCGAGAGTGATGCATCGGGGTCCTCGGCGAAGGTCAGCGTGATGACCTCTGGGGAGGCGGAGACCGACGATCCTGCGGCCGGATCGGAGCTCTCGAGGCCGGCGTGCGCGCAGGCGGTCGCCACGGGCCCGGCCACGCACGCAAGCGCGGCAAGCGCCGCAAGCGCAAGCAGGCGCAGCGCAGCTCGGGCGGCCACGTCCCTCACGAGCTCAGAGGAGGTAGACGACGATGAACACCGCGACCCACACGGCGTCGACGAAATGCCAGTAGTACGTGCCGGCGTCCATCATGCCGGAGGTGCCCGGCGACGCGACGCCGGTACCCCGGCGGCGCTCCCGCGTGGCGCGTATCAGCAAGTACACCAGAAGCAGGATCCCACACACGACGTGGAGGCCATGGAACCCGGTCAGCGTGTAGAACGCAGAGACCTCCAGGTTGGCCGTGAGGCCGAAGCCGAGGTGCGTGTACTCCCAAGCCTGACCGCCGAGGAAGACCGCGCCCAGGACGATGGTGAGGACCAGAAGCAGGAAGAAGGACCCGTGCTTCCGCTTGCGGTAGCCCACCTGCGCGTAGTGAGCCGTCACGCCGCTGAGCACCAGGACAGCGGTGTTGATGGCGGGCAGCGTGGCGTCGAATCCGGAACCTTGGCCCAGCGTGTGCCCGTGGATACGCAGGTGGATGGCGGCGGCGATGAGCGACGCGAAGAACACCGCTTCGGAGCCGATGAACGCCATCATGCCCGCGCCGATGAACGAGAACCGGTGGCCGGGCGCCTCCGGGAGCTCGGGCTCGACCCAGCCGGCGCCCATCCACACGGCCAGCACGACGAGCAGGAACAGCACGCCGCCGGCGATGACGACCGGCGTGCTCAGCAAGCCGATGGCGATGACCAGGAGCGCCAGCGCCACCCAGAAGGGCGCCGCCGTGAACTGCTCCGGCTCCGGCGGCAACGTGTACACCTCCGGAGTCTCGCCGCCCTCCGCCACGGCCAGCTCGGCCTGCTCGAGGTCGTAGAGCGGTCGCTCGCTGTGTACCAACGGCAGGGACGTGAAATTGCCCGGTGGGGGCGGCGAGCTCGTCGCCCACTCGAGCGTCCAGGCGCGCCATGGGTTGTCGCCGGCGACCTCGCCCTTGCGTATGCTGCGCACGAAGTTGTAGACGAAGACGACCAGCGAGACGGCGATCACGTAAGCGCCCAGCGAGGCGACGAGATTGAGCGTGTTCCAGCCGAGGTCGGGGGCGTAGGTGTACACGCGGCGTGGCATGCCCAGGAACCCGAGGATGTACATGGGCATGAACGTCGTCAGGAAGCCCACGGTGATCAGCCAGAAATGGACCTTGCCGAGGCGATCGTTCATCTTGCGGCCGAACATCTTGGGGAACCAGTAGTAGATGCCGGCGAACAGCGCGAAGACGGTACCCGCAAAGAGGACGTTGTGGAAGTGGGCGACCACGTAGTACGTGTCGGTCACCTGCCAGTCGAACGGCACGAC
>JAPLCL010000091.1 GCA_026392265.1 Actinomycetota bacterium | reverse complement strand
CGATTCGCCGCGCGAGAACAGGATGATGAGCGCGCCGACGATGCTCAGCGGGATCGAGAGGCTGGCGATGAGCGTCGAGCGCCAGCTCCTCAGGAAGACCCAGATGATGAGCACCGCGAACACGGCGCCGATGAGCCCCTCCTGCCAGAGCGAGGTGATGCTCTCCTTGACGTAGATGGACTGGTCGACGACCGTGGCGATCTTGGTCTTGCCGCCGAGGTTGCGGGTGAGGGCCGGCAGTTCGTCGGCGACGGCGTTGGCGATGTCGACGGTGTTGCCGGTCGACGACTTGCTGATGGAGATGCCGATCGAGGACTTGCCGTTGGTGCGTGTGATGGCGGTGAGCGGAGCAGGGGCGATACGCACGTCGGCGATCTCGCCGAGGGTGACGGGGGGCGCGGCGGTGGTCGTCGCGACGGCGGAAGCGGTCGACGCGGCGGCCGTCGCGCCGCTGGTGGCCGCCGCCGCGGCGCTCAGGGGCGAGGCGGAAGCCGGCGCGATCACCAGCTTCTTGATGGCCTCCACCGTCTGCGCCCGGGCGCTGACGGTGATCGGGTAGACGAGGCTCCCGGAGGTCACGGTGCCGGCGCCGGTGGTGAGGTTCGCCTGCTGGATGGTAGTGGCGATCTGCGTGGTGTCCACGCCGAGGCGCACGACCTTCGCCGGCTTGAGCTGGATCTGCAGCTGCATCTGCTCGACGCCCGAGAGTGTCACGGCCTGGACGCCGGGGACCCCCTGAAGCACCGGCACGACCTGGGTACCGAGCTGCGTGGCGAGCTCCTGGGGCGGCAGCGACGAGGAGACCGCGAGCTGCACTACCGGCATGGAGTTGAAGTTGAGTGCGGCGACGCTGGGAGGCAGGGCCGTCTGCGAAAGCTGCGCGCCCGCGACCGCCTGCTGCACCTCGGTCTCCTTGGCCTTCATGTCGGTGCCGAACTCGAACTGCACGGTGATGATGCTCATACCCTCGTTAGAGAACGAGTCGTACTCCTTCACGCCGCTGACGGTCTTGATGGTCTGCTCCAGCGGCGCGGTGACGGTGCGTTCGATGTCACTCGCCGACGTACCCTGATCGACGGTGAAGACGGTGAGGTAGGGGAGCGTGAGGTCGGGCATCAGCTCCTGTTTCAGTGCCGGCACGGCGATGGCGCCGAAGATGATCACGGCGACGACCACGAGGCCGACGATCGAGCGGTTGCGCAGGGACATCTTGGTCAGCCAGCTCACGTGGTGCCTCCGGAGCGTCGCGTGGTGTCGGGGTCTGGGTCGTGGATCGCGGGTGTCGCGCCGCCGCCCTGCCGGCGCTCCCAGCGCTCGATCACGCCGGGGATCTCGGTCTCGAGAAAGGCGGAGAACCTGCGCAGGTCGCTCATGAGTGCGTAGTTGGAGTGGGTCTGGTCCCTGTCGGCCACGGACGCGAGACCGCGGTCGAGCAGCGCGTGGAGGGTGCGCACGTGGTTGAGACCGAGCATGGTGTCCATCTGCCCAGGGAGGGCGCGGTAGGAATCGCCGCGCCGCCCGGGCTCACTGACGCGCTCGACGACGCCGAGCTGAAGCAGGCTGCGGACGGCTCCGCTGACCGCCGCCTTGCTCACGCCCAGCGCTTCGGCGATGCGGGTCAGGGACTGGACGGGAGGATCGCACATCAGGAGGTAGCCCGACACGCGGCCGCCCATGCGCGTGCCGCCCATCTGCTCGTAGAGCAGGCCGAATTCCTCCACCAGGCGGCGTTGCTCTTCGGTGCGCACGTGCTCGTCCACTTCTCGACCTTCCTCGCGTCTCGCCACGACTTTCGTCAACGGCGTAATGTACGAAGTGAACGCTGCGCACGCAACCCGGCGCGGAGACTCGCGGGCGGCGAAGGCTCAGGTGCCGGGAGTGAGCGCGAGGTCGGCGAGGCGCTCGGCGACCGTCTTGATGCGTTGCCGCAGAAGGAGAGGCTCCAGCCAGCGCGGCGGGATACCCGCCTCGCCGTACACGGCGCCGGCGAGGGCGCCGGTCACGGCGCCGACGGTGTCGGCGTCGTTGCCCAGGTTCACCGCGAAGCACACGGCCTCCTCGAAGGTGCCGGTGTGAAGCACCGACCAGACCGCCGTGCGCAGGGTGTCGAGGACGAAGGCCGAGCTCTGGACCTCTTCCGGCTCGGCTTCCAGCGCTTCACGCAGGGTGGCGCTGACGCGTTTGTCTTCCTCGTCGATGGCGTGGGCGATAGACGGGAGCTCTTCGCGCAGCTCTCCGGCGATGGCGGCGTCGAGGAGGTCGTTGAAGGCCACGCAGGCCCAGCCGGCGAGTCTGTCGAAGTGCGTCAGCGTGGACTCGCGCTGGGAGTTGGCGTGACGCGCTTCGGCGTCGCCGCAGTAAAGCAGGGCCAGAGGCGCGCAGCGCATGAGACTGCCGTTTCCGGCCGTAGGGCCACCGAGGATCTCGAAGGCGCGACGAGAGGCCAAGTCCCAGTGCGTGCCGGAGCGATAGCTCAGGAGCACGGTGCGGACGCTCAGGCTCACATCGCGCGGCGTGCCGCCGAACCACGCAAGGTAGCGCTCCATGATGTCCTCGGGGTCGAAGCCGCCTGTGTCGGCCAGACTCTCGGCGAGGCAGAGCATCATATCGGTGGCGTCCGTGGCCTCGCCGGGCGCGACGTCGTGGCAGCCTCCACCGAGCATCTCGGTAATCACGCCGTGACGCTCCTCGATCTGCACGGCGGTGAGGAAATCGGCCGGGGCGCCCATGGCCTCGCCGACGGCGAGGCCCAACAGCGTGCCGCGAAAGCGGTCGCGCAGAACGGGACTTGCGAGGCGCAGCGGCATCAGGCGAGCAGGTCGCGGGCGAGGCGCTCGAAGAAGAGCGCCTGGTAGGTGACGTCCTCGACGCGGATGCGCTCGTCGGGCTCGTGGTCGCGGCCGCCCTGCATGGCGTGGAAGCTCTCGGCCACGTACGGAGCGAAGCCGTAGGCGATGCACTCGGGAAAGCGCTCGCGCACCCAGCGCGAGTCGGTGAAGCTGCCGGAGCACATCGGAGCGAGCACCGCCCCGGGCACGTCTCGGCGAAGCACGCGCGCGATGCTCTCGCTGAGCGCGGTCGGTGCTGGCGACGCGTTGGGCGTGGTGACGTCGACCCACTCGAACTCCCAGTCGATGCCCAGCGGGTCGAGCACGGCGGCCACAAGCTCGCGGGTCTCGGCGGCGGTCATCTCCGGCAGGATGCGGCAGTCGACGCAGGCCTCGGCACGCGTGGGGATGACGTTGACGGCCTGGCCGGCGTCGAGCATGGTGGGCGTGAACGTGGCGCCGAGCAGGGGCTCCACCAGCGAAGCGACTTCCGCGTCGAGCCGGCGCAGCTCGGCGCCGGCGGCGCGTGCCGTGTGAGGATCCTTGAGGCGCGCGCGCAGGCCGGGATCGGTGACGACCACGTCGATGAACTGCGCCGTGAGCGGCGAGACGATGGCCGGCGGGTCGTAGAGGCCAAGGGTGACGACGGCGCGCGCCAGGTCGATGACCGCGCTGTGCTCCTTCTCAGGCACCGACGCGTGACCGCCGCGGCCGCGCGTGCGGATGCGGAACTGGGCAAAGGCCTTCTCGCCGGCGGCCAGCAGAAAGACCTTGCGGCCGTCCACCGGCAGCCACAGGCCGCCCATGCCCTCGTTGATGAGGTACTCGGAGCGCAGTGTCTCGGGCTCGTTCTGACAGAGCCAGCGCACGCCGCAGTGGTCGCCGTCTTCTTCGTCGACGG
>JAPLCL010000098.1 GCA_026392265.1 Actinomycetota bacterium | reverse complement strand
CCGCCGGCGCCGCCGGCGCGACCGAGGGCCGATCTACCCTCGCCGATCAGCGCGCCCAGACCCTTGCCCAGCGCTTTCTTCTCACGCACGAGACACGACCTCCTTGGCGAGATCGAAGTAGGCGTCGCTGCCGGCGCAGGTCGCATCATACCGCGAGATGGGCAGCCCGTGGCTGGGCGCCTCGCTGAGGCGCACGTTACGCGGGACGACCGTGTCGAAGACGCTGGCGCCGAGGTTCTCGCGGACCTCGCCGGCCACCTCGCGCGCCAGGCGCGTACGGCCGTCGTACATCGTCACGAGCACCCCGAGGACAGCCAGCTCGGGGTTGAGGTGCTTCTGGACGAGCCCCACCGTCTCGAGCAGCTGCGCCAGGCCCTCGAGAGCGTAGTACTCGGCCTGGACCGGTATCAGCACCTCCCGTGCCGCCACCAGCGAGTTGACGGTGAGCACACCCAGCGACGGCGGACAGTCGATGAACACGAAGTCGAACTGACTCACGTGACCAGAGAGCGCGTAATCGAGCACGTACTCGTTGCCGTCGGCGTTGGCCAGCTCGACGACCGCGCCGGAGAGGTCCGGGCAGGCGGGGAGGAGCCAGAGATGATCGAGCACGGTGCCCACCGTTGCTTCGGCGACGCCGGCCGCTCCGCCGAGTACGCCGTAGCTGCTCAGGCGCGCGTCGTCGGCGCGCCCCGACAGGCCGGCCGAGGCGTTGGCCTGGGGATCCATGTCGACGAGGAGCACGTCGAGGCCAGCCTCGGCCAGACACGCGGCGAGGTTGACGGCGGTGGTGGTCTTGCCGACCCCGCCCTTCTGGTTGGTCACGGCGATGACGCGGGTCACCGGGCTCCTTTCGCGGGGCACCGATACTAGACCATATCAGCAGATGGGGCGGCGGCGGCTCAGCGAGCAAGCGGGTGCTTGACGGCCTGGCCCTCTCGTCTCGGCAGACGCTTCGGCGCGGCCGCGACCTTCTCGTAGACGGCGCACACGGCGTCGTCGAGAGGCGAGCGGGAAAGCACGACGACGGGAAAGGCGGCGAGGCCGCAGAGCTTCGCCGCGGAGGCGCCGGCGGGCCCTTCCTCCCGCACAGCTCGCCCGGTCTTGCTGGCCAGGAGGACGCCGCCGCGCGCGAGCAGGGGTGCCGCCAGCTCGACGAGCGCCGGCAAAGGCGCCACGGCCCTCGCCAGGACGACCCCGTACGCCTCGCGGCCCGGCTGCCCGGCGGCCGCGTGCTGTTCGCTGCGCGCGCAGACCACCGTGGCGCGGGCCGCCAGCCCGGCCGCTTCGACCGCCGCGGCCAGAAAGGCGCACTTTCCGGACGCCGAGTCGAGCAGCGTCAGCTCGGCCGCGGGCAAGGCCACCGCGAGGGGGATCCCGGGGATGCCGGCGCCGGCTCCCAAGTCGAGCCAGCCGGCGCTCGCACGCTCCCGCAGCTGCGGCACGTCGAGCAAAGCGAGCGCGTCGCCGAAGAGCGTGTTCACGATCTCGGCGCGGGTGCGCAGCGCGGTGACGTTGCCGCGTCGCCAGGCGAGCATCAGGTCCGCATGTCGAGTCAGGGCCGCGGCCTGGGCCTCTTCGAGTCCGAACGCCGCGGCCAGCTCAGCGATCGTCGCGTAGGCGTGCATGCCGCCGGCGCCCACCGTCATGCCGAGGCGACGGCGTCGCGAAGTGCGGATGCGAGCCTGTCCACGTCATCGGGTGTCGTCTGCCACGAGCACATCCAGCGCACCACGCCCGTCTGCTCGTCCCATGTGTAGAAACGATAGTCCTCCAGCAAGCGCTCCGTGACCGGGGCGGGCAGAGCGACAAACACGGCGTTGGCCTGCACCGGGTAGGCGACGCGCACGCCGGGGACGCTGGCCGCGGCGGCGGCCAGCCGCTGCGCCATCGCGTTGGCGTGGCCGGCGGTCTCGCGCCATAGCTCGCCTTCGAGGAGGCGCAGGAGCTGCGCCGAGACGAAGCGCATCTTGGAGGCCAGCTGCATGCCCTGCTTGCGCACGAAGAGATAGCGCTCGGCGAGGTCGTGGCGGAAGAAGACGACCGCCTCGCCGCCGAGCAGCCCGTTCTTGGTGCCGCCGAAGGTCAAAACGTCCACGCCGCAGTCGGCGGTGATCTCGCGGAGGCCGGTCCCCAAGCCAACGGCGGCGTTGACGAGCCGGGCGCCGTCGACGTGCAACAGCAGGCCGGCGGCGTGCGCGACCGCGGCGAGAGCGGACGTCTCGCCTGGGGTGTAGACAGTGCCGAGCTCGGTCGGCTGCGTGATCGAGACCACCCGGGTCTGCACGTGATGCTGGTCGCCGCTGCCGACGAGGGCGCCGCGCACGAGCTCCGGCGTAAGCTTGCCATCGGGGGTCGGGAGGTCGACAAGCTTGCCGCCGGTGAAGCGCTCCGGCGCACCGCACTCGTCCACATTGATGTGCGCGGTCTCCGCGCAAATGACCGCCTCGAAGGGCTGCATCACCGTAGCGAGCGCCGTGACGTTGCCCCCTGTCCCGTTGAAGACCGGGAAGACGTCGACGTCGCCGAAGACCTCACGCATGCGCTCCTGCAGCGCCAAGGTCCAGTCGTCGTCGCCGTAGGCAGGCGCAAAGCCGCCGTTGGCCGCGGCTATCGACGCCAGAACGGCGGGGTACACGCCTGCGTAGTTGTCGCTGGCGAACAGCACCAGGCGGTGCTCGCGAGCCGGCCCCTCAGACACTCTCATTCTCCTGCTCCCGCGTCGCTACGGCCATATACGCCAGCTTCTTCTGCAGCGTCAGATAGAAGGTGCTGAGCGGGAACTCATCATCGAGCACGCGGTCGATCCAGGCACGAGGCTCGGCCTCGTCCGACACCACACGTGACTCCCGCGTCCACGCCGAGGCGACGTTGGGCGTGACGAACTCGGCGACCAGATCGTGCGCGGCGGCCCAGTAGGAGACCCTGCTC
>JAPLCL010000194.1 GCA_026392265.1 Actinomycetota bacterium | reverse complement strand
TTCGACAGCGAGGGAGAGCCGGGCACCGTGATCGCCGCCGCGCCGTCTCTCAAGGCCGTCGACGCCGAGTTCCGCGGGGTCGCCGCGCACGCCGGTATCGAGCCTCAGCACGGCCGTAGCGCGATCCTCGCCGCGGCGCGGGCGCTGGCGGCTATGCGACTCGGCCGTATCGACGACGAGACCACAGCCAACGCCGGCCTCATCGAGGGTGGTAGCGCCGTGAACATCGTCGCCGAGCGCTGCGTGGTTCGCGCCGAGGCGCGGAGCCGCGATGAGCAGAAGCTCGCCGCCCAGGTCGCCGGCATGATCGAAGCCATCACCGTGGCCGCCGCCGAGACGGGCGTCGATGTGGAGATCGACGTTCAGGAACACTTCCACGGGTACGCGCACGCTGCCGACGCGCTTCCCCTGCGCATCGCCGACGCCGCCTTGGCCGAGGCGGGCCTCGAGGCCCGCCACATCGGCGGCGGCGGCGGCTCCGACGCGAACGTCTTCAACGCCAGGGGCCTGCCGGCTCTCACGCTCGGCGTGGGCTTCGAGCGCGTGCACTCGCCCCACGAGTGCATCCGCCTTGAGCGCCTCGAAGAGCTGTACCGTCTCGGCCACGCCCTGGTACGGGCGGCCGGGCGGACGCCCGCCTAGGCGGGCGTCAGTGGTGCCCCCCGCCGCCGGCCGTCCTGCGCCGCCTCCCGACTCCGACGTCCAGGAGTTCCTCGACTACATGCGCTTCGAGCGAGGCATGAGCGCCAACACGGTGAGTGCTTACGGGCGTGACCTGACCAGGTTCGCTGCCTTTCTCGCGGAGAGGAGCGTGCGGCCTGCGGCCGCCTCGGCGCGCGACCTGCAGGAGTTCTTTGCCGGTGGCGGCGGCGACGGCGCCGCGTCCAGTGTGGCGCGCCGCACGGCGAGCCTGCGCGCCTTCTACGCCTACCTGGTGCGGGAGGGGATGCGCGTCGACGATCCCGCGGCCGGCCTGCGCACGCCCAAGCTGCCGCAGCAGCTCCCCCGCGTGCTGTCGGTCGAGGAAGTGGAGACCGTTCTGGCGCACGTCGTGCCCGCCGGTGCTCTGGGCCAGCGCGACCTGGCGGCGCTCGAGCTGCTCTATGGCTGCGGGCTGCGCGCCAGCGAGCTCCTGGGGCTGCGCGAGGGCGACGTGGACCTCGAGGGCGGCCTCGTGCGCTGCGTCGGTAAGGGCGACAAGGAGCGTGTGGTCCCCATGGGGGCAGCAGCCGCCGCGGCCCTTGGACGTTACCTGCAGGGCGGCCGCCGCGAGCTGCTGCGCGGGCGGCGCCGGGCGGAGCTCTTCCTGAATGCGCGTGGCGGTCCGCTCACCCGGCAGGGTCTTGACTACCGCCTGCGCAAGGTCCTGGCGCGCGCCGACATGCTCGGCCAGGCCAGCGCCCACACCTTCCGGCACTCGTTCGCCACGCACCTGCTCGCCGGCGGCGCCGACCTGCGCAGCGTGCAGGAGATGCTGGGCCACGCCAGCGTAGCCACCACTCAGCTCTATACTCACGTCACCGTGGAGCATCTGCGCGAGGTCTTTCTGGAGACACACCCGCGGGCGCGGCGCCGCAAGGGCGGCGCGCCCGGCGCCGGGGGCGCGAACGCCGGCGGCGGAACAGAGGAGGAGCCCATATGACGCGCGTGTTCATCTGCGTCCTCGACGGCTGCGGGGCCGGTGAGCTCCCGGATGCGGCCGCCTACGGCGACGTCGGCTCGGACACCCTGCGGCATGTGCTGGAGCGCAGCGACGTCGCGCTGCCCAACCTGGCCGGGCTGGGGCTCGGCGCGGTCGTGGGCCTCCCGCGGGGAACGCCGTGGCCGCAGGCGACCTACGGCCGCCTCCTGGAGCACGGCGCCGGCAAAGACACCACCACGGGCCACTGGGAGATGATGGGCGTGGTCCTCGAGCACCCGTTTCCGACGTACCCGCACGGCTTTCCGCCGGACGTGATGGAGCCGTTCCAACGAGCCATCGGCCGCGGCGTGCTCTGCAACCTCCCCGCCTCGGGCACCGGCATCATCGACGAGCTCGGCGACGAACACGTGGCGAGCGGCCAGCCGATCGTGTACACGTCGGCCGATTCAGTCTTCCAGATCGCCTGTCATGAGGACGTCGTGGCAGTACCCGAGCTGTATCGCTGGTGCGAGATCGCGCGCGGTATCCTGCGGGGCCCCCACGCCGTGGGGCGCGTGATCGCGCGGCCGTTCGCCGGCGTTTCCGGCGCCTACGAGCGCACGCCGCGCCGCCGCGACTTCTCGCTGCTGCCGCCGGGTCCCACGTATCTCGACCTGCTGCACGAGCGCGGCGTCCCGGTCATCGGCGTCGGCAAGATCGGCGAGATCTTCGTGCAGCGCGGCGTGGACGTGGACGACCACACCACGAACAACAGCGACGGCATCGCCGCCTGCACGCGGCACCTGCAGGAACTGCCTGAAGGCCTGCTGTTCGCCAACCTGGTCGATTTCGACCAGGTATGGGGTCACCGCAACGACGTGGCCGGCTTTGCCGCGGGGCTGGCCGCTGTGGACGCGGCGGTCGGCGTGTGGCGCCCGCTGCTGCGCGACGGGGACGTCATGCTGCTCTGCGCCGACCACGGCGTCGATCCGACGACTGCGAGCACCGACCACTCGCGCGAGTACTCGCCGCTTCTGGCGCTTGGCCTCACGCCGGGGCGCTACGACGGCGCCCAGGAGGACGTGGGCGCCACGGCCTTCGCGCGCCTCACCGGCGAGGCGCCTCCGCTGCCCGGCCGAGCGATCGGCTGATGCCGTCCGCCGCGGACGCGCTGGGCCGCGTGGCTGGCTTCGGCCCTCACGCGGCCGTCGTCTTCGGTTCGGGGCTCGCCGGCCTGCCACCGGGAGCGGCGGTGAAGGCTCAGATCGGCTACGAGGAGCTCGGCTGGCCGTGTACGACCGTGCCTGGGCATCGCAACGTCCTTGAGCTTGTCGAGCTCTCGGCCGCCCGCGGCGGACTCCGCCTGGCCTTGGCCTGCGGCCGCGTGCACGGCTACGAAGGCTGGTCACAGGAGGAGCTGGAACGCCCCGTGCGCAGTCTGGCCAGCGCCGGCGTCTCACGCTTTGCGCTGACCAACTCCAGCGGGGCGCTGCGTCCGGCGGTCACGCCCGGCGAGATCGTGGTCTGCACCGCCGTCGTCGATCTGCAGGCTCCGCCGGTGGGCAACGCGCCGCTCGTCCTCGACGTCTGTAGCGCGGGGGAAGCGGCGGCGGTGGCGGCCGCCGTCGCGCCGTCGCCGGCGGCCGCCGTCGCGCCGTCGCCGGCGCGGACCGGCGTGTACGTCGCCGTCTCCGGCCCGCAGTTCGAGACCCCGGCGGAAGTCGCCTGGCTGGCGCGCTACGGCGCTGTGGTAGGCATGTCGGCGGCGCCGGAAGTGCGTGCTGTGCACGCCGCCGGCGCCGCCTGTTGTCTTCTCGCGATGGTGGTCAACCGGGCGGCCGCTGTAGGCTCGCACGAAGACGTGCTCGCCTTCGGCGGCCGCCTTGCCGGGACCCTGGCCGCCGGGCTCGGCGCCGTCGTGACGGCGCGCTGGCCCGGCTTGGTCTGACGCAGCAGTGGAGGACGCCCTGTGGACTTCGTGAACGACGTGATCGCCTGGAAGCGAGACGGGCACGAGCTCGACGCCGGGCGCCTGCGCGCCTTCGTCGACGGCGTGGTCGATGGCTCCGTGCCCTCGTACCAGGCCGGCGCGCTGCTGATGGCGATGGTACTGCAGGGCTTGAGCGACGCCGAGACCGTGGACCTGGCGCGCGCCATGGTGGAGAGCGGTAAGATGCTCGACCTCAGCGTCGTGCGACGCCCCGTGCTCGACAAGCATTCGAGCGGCGGTGTCGGCGACAAGGTGACGCTCGTGCTGGCGCCGCTGGTGGCGGCCTGCGGCGCCGTTTTCGGCAAGATGTCGGGGCGCGGGCTAGGACACACCGGCGGCACCATCGACAAGCTCGAGTCGATCCCGGGGTTTCGCGTGCAGCTTCCCCAGGGGGAGTTCGTGCGGCAGCTCGAGCGTATCGGCGTCGCCGTTGTCAGCCAGAGCGAGCGCATCGTGCCCGCCGACCGCATCCTGTACGCGCTTCGCGACGTGACCGCCACCATCGAGAGCGACGGGCTCATCGCCGCCAGTATCATGGCCAAGAAGGTGGCCAGCGGCACCTCGGCGCTCGTCCTCGACATCAAGGTGGGGAGAGGCGCCTTCATGGGCGACCTTGAGCACGCCCGCGACCTCGGCCGCCTCTGTCGGCTCATCGGCGATGCCTACGAGCGCCCGACGACCTGTATCTTCACCAGCATGGAGGCCCCCTTGGGGCGCGCCGTGGGCAACCGCTTCGAGGTGGAGGAAGCCTGGCAGGTACTGGGCGGAGAGGGGCCGGAAGACGTGCGCGAGGTGACGCTCACGCTGGCCGGCGCCGTGCTCGCCCTCTCTGATCTCGGCGTCGATGAAGTCGAGGGACGCAAGCTCGCGGAGGCGGCGCTGAGCGACGGCCGCGCCGCCGAGCACTTCGAGCGCTGGTGCTTCGTGCAGGGAGGGCGCTGGAAGCCGGGGGAGTTCCACCAGCTGGCCGCGCACGAGGCTCACGCGACGCGCGCCGGCTACCTCACCGCGGTGGACGCCAGGGCCGTCGGACAAGCGGCGCAGATCGCCGGCGCCGGCCGTCAGAGGATCGACGACACCGTCGATCCCGCGGCCGGCGTGCTGCTCGAGCGCGCCGTCGGCGACCAGGTCGAAGCCGGGGACGTGCTGGCCGCCGTGTTCTCGCGGGACCCGGCGCGGCGCGCCCAGGCCAGCGAGGTGCTGGACCGGGCGTTCACGGTCGGCGACGTGCGTCCGCAGCCCGGACGGCTCGTGCTGGGCCGCATGGAGGGTGAGGAATGAAGCCGGATCAGCTGCCGTGAGGATCGTCGGCGGGGAGTGGAGGGGGCGGCCGCTCGTGGCGCCGGCCGGCCGCGGCACCCGGCCCACCTCCGACAAGGTGCGCGAGGCGATCTTCGACGTGCTTCTCGCGCTGCCGGAGGTCCGCGCCGGCGCAGCGGCCGCGCCGGCCGCCGGTCCGCTCGGCGGTCACGTCGTCCTCGATCTGTTCGCCGGCAGCGGCGCTCTCGGCGTCGAGGCGCTCTCGCGCGGCGCCGGTGCCTGCACGTTCGTCGAGAACGAGCGCGCGGCGCTGCGCGCGCTGCGCGCCAATCTCGAGCGTCTGGGCGTGACGGTGGGGGGGCGGGGTGG
>JAPLCL010000196.1:0-15000 GCA_026392265.1 Actinomycetota bacterium | reverse complement strand
GATCGTCGTCGAGGATGAGGAAGGCTTGATCCTGGTAGGTCTGCGCGTTGGCGTCGATGACCGCTCCGTCGAGGCGAGGGCGCGTCTTGCTGCGGCCCGAAGGGTCGCCGATACGCGCCGTGTAGTCGCCGATGATGAGCACCGCGACGTGCCCGGCGTCCTGGAACTGGCGCAGCTTGTTGAGGACGACGGTGTGGCCGAGGTGGATGTCCGGCGCCGTAGGGTCGACGCCGAGCTTGATGCGCAGGGGCCGTCCCTCGCGCTCGGCGAGCGCCAGCTTGGCTTCGAGGGCGCCTGCGGGCAGGACCTCGACGGCGCCGATCATGAGATCGTCGATGAGGCGACGGTCGGTCACGGGTGAAGCCTCCGGACGGTGATCGTGGCGGGCGCGGCGGAGACTGCGCGCCGAGCCGCCGCGGCTGCGCGGCCGTCGCGGATGATACCACAGGGTCGCGGCGGGGCCGGAGGGCTCCGCCGCCGGTGCGTCAGGCGACGCCGCGGAAGAGGTGACCCGTCGTAGAACGCTGGCGCGCGACCAACGGCGCCAGTGCCGGCAGCCCGTCGGCGACGAAGGCCGCGCGTTCTGCTTCTTCCAGGTCCGACTGGACGACGAGGAACGTGGTCACGCCCGCGGCGCGCAGCTCGTCGAGGCTAGGCGCCAGATTGGTCACGCGGGCGTTGAAGAGGCGCGTGCCGCCGGCGTCGACGTCGGCCGGGAACCCGTAGCCCTTGGCGTCTTCGAGCAGCAGATCTACGCGCTGGGCCGGGCCGGGCGCCTCGAAGAGACCTTCCGCCCGGCCCAGCTGGTCACGAGTGTGGAGCACCTGCTGGCGGCCAAGAGCGAGCACCTCGACAGCCGGAAGCCGGTGGAGATGCGAGTCACCGGCTGCCATGACGGTGCGCAGACCGGCGATCTCGTCGAGCGACGCCTCGGGCGAGGCGACGACGGCCGCCGGCGGACGGCCGGCCAAGCCGGCCGCGACCCCGGCGGTCAGGCCGTTCAGGCTCTGCAGCGGGTACTCCACGACAAACGACAGCGGCCCGTCTGGTGCAGCGGGGTCCGCGGCGCCCAAGACCGCGAGCAGGCCCAGGTGCCGCACGTACACGGCGTCCCACGGCAGCGCGAGCACGGCGCTCAGCCACGGCGCATCCGCGTCGAAGAGGATCTCGGGGAGGCGCGCGCGTAGCGGAAGCCCAGCGGAGCGCACAGCCCCGGCAGCCGCCGCGATCGCGCCATCTGGGTCTGAGGTCCGCAGGTCGAGGCATAGCGCATCGACGCCCGGGGCGGTCAGCGGTGGCTCGCCGGGATGGAGCATGAGTACGAGGGCGGGACCGGCGCTGCCGCCGGATGCGGCCGCTGGTAAGGCCGAGCGAGGCACCTTGGGGCGAGGCCCCCCCGGCTGCAGCGACGCCGCGGCGCGCCGGCGGGCGGTCAAGCGGCGCTCATCGAGCGCCGCCACGGCCCGCCGGCGCAGGTCCTTGAGGTCGCCGACAGCGAGGAAGAGCCCGTCGGCGACGGCGAACTCGAGCTCCCCGAGCCGATACGGCGTGCCGCCCAGGGCGCCGAGCGCGGCGCGCGCCTTGTCCGCGGCGAGCGCCGCGGTGCGTGCCGGCGCAAGCGGCCGGGCAGTCGTGACGGTCACGGTCTCGCCACTGTCGGTCGCGATGGCCAGAGCCGCCGGCCAGCCCTCCTCTCCGACGAGGCACATGTGCAGCGACACGGGGCGCAGAGCGCTGCGGCCGGCGACGAGATCGCGGGCCAGCTGCCCGGCATCGGCCGCCTCCAGACGGAACAGGCGATCCTTGACGGCGACGCGCTCGTGCAGGCGCAGCGTCAGTTCCGTGTCGCCACCTTCCTGAACGCGCACCGGCTCAGTCTGGCCCCACGGCGTATAGAGATAGACGAGGTCGCCGGCGGCGACCTGCTTCGCGAGGCGCACCCGGACCTCGCCGCGACGCTCGTCCGTCGCCGACACGCGGCCCACGAGCACGCCGCGGTGGCCGCCGCGGCCGCCGCTGCGGACCTTGTGGTGGAGGCCGTCGAGGTGCGCCGTCGTGAAGCTTCGCGAGAAGCTCTGCTCCAGCCGGGAGCTCCATTCCGGGCGCACCTTGTAGCCCTCGGGATCGGCGCATGCCGCGTCCAAGGCCTCACGGTAGACGGCCGTGGTCACGCCCACGTAGGCGGCGTCCTTCATACGGCCCTCGATCTTGAACGAGGTGACTCCCGCGGCGAGCAGCCGGGGGAGCACGCCGATGGCCGCGAGATCTGAGGTGGACATGACGCGCGTGGGCTCGGCGGTGCGGTCGGTGGCCACGGGGTGGCCGGCGGCCGCGCCGCCGTGACCGCCGGCGATGGATGGAGCCGTCCCGGCCGCGACGTGCGCGGGTCTGTCGCCCAGGCGGCGCAGGTCGTAGCGCAGGCGGCAGGACTGGCTGCAGCGCCCGCGGTTACCGCTGCGCCCGCCGACCATGCTTGCCAGCAGACAGTCGCCGGAGTAGCCGTAGCAGAGTGCCCCGTGGATGAAGGCCTCGAGCTCGAGGCCGTGCGGATCGAGAGCGGCGATCTCCAAGAGGCTGAGCTCGCGGGCGAGGATCGCCCGCGTGAAGCCCAGCTTCGCCAGCGCCGCGAGTTGCGACGAGCTGTGCGTGTTCAGCTGGGTGCTGGCGTGCAGCGGCAGGTCGGAGTACAGCTCGCGCACGCACGCGGCGAAGCCGAGATCGGCGACGATGAGTGCGTCGAGGCCGGCCAGATACGGCGCTTCCAGCGCCGCCAGCGCCGGCTCCACCGCATGGTCCTTGAGAAGTGTGTTCAGGGCCAGATACGCGCGGGCATCGTACAGATGGGCCGTCTCGACCGCCGCCACGGCGGTCTCGCCGGCGAAGTTGCCGGCGAAAGCGCGCGCGCTCCAGCGCTCCAGGCCGAAGTAGACCGCGTCGGCGCCGGCCGCAAGGGCCGCGCGCAAAGCGCGCGGCTCCCCGGCCGGCGCCAGCAGCTCGCTCCGCCCGGCGGCCGTCATGTCGGCAGCGCAGTCATGAACCCGCAGAGGGCAGGGCGCTCAGCGCGCCGGCAGCGCGCCCGGCTCCTCCTTGACGACCTTGCCCTTGTTGTCGCGATGCACGCGGGTAAGGCCGCTGGTGGCGATCGTCTTCACGCCGTTCCGCTCGAGCTCGTCGAGGAAGATGTTGATGCCGAGCGAGTCGCTGCTCATGTGCCCGGCGATGACCACGTGGATGCTGTGCTTGTCGGCCTCGTCACGAAGCTCCTGGCCCATGTGCATGCCGACGATCGTGCCGACGCCGCCGGCGGCGAGCTTCTCGATGACCGTCTTCGGGCCCTCGGTGCCGCCGGTCATGTCCACCCAGACCTTGCCGGCCCGCGCCCCGGGGCTGCTCTTGCCGATGTACGGGCCGGCGCCCTTCCGCGCGGCGATGCGATACTCGGGGATCTCGAGCAGCGCCTTCTGCACGTCCTCAATCAGCGTCGGCTTCTTCTTCGCGAAGTACTTGTTGAGGTAGTCGACGACGAGGTTGTCGGTCGGCGTGTGCGCCGAGAAGAAGGGTACCTCGAGCAGGCGCGCCGCGTCGATGGCCTGGTCGTAGTTGATCGGCATGAGGCGGCGGCGCACCTCGTCCATGCGCTCCTTGATCAGCCTCTCGCCGGCCTGGATGGGCACCCCGAGGCCGGCCCAGATGTCGGCCTGCACTTCCATGACGCTGTCGAGCTTGGTGAGACCCCACCCCTCGGGGTGGTGCGTGTAGATAGCGTCGATCGACACGCCCTTCTCTCGCAGGCGATCGGCGAGCAGCACCTCTGCGGTGTTCATGTCGATGCCGCCGATGAGCGTTTCGACCTCTAGGTCCGGGTCGCCCAGGTAGATGCGCGTGTCGTTGAAGGGGTTGGTGAGCTCTTCGGGGTCGGCCAGCGCCTTGAGGTGATCGGGAAGAGCGTCGAAGCGTTTCTTCGTGCGCGCCAGGAACTCGTCGACGCCGGCCTTGCCGCGCGGGTCGGCCTCGATGCCCATGCGCACGGCCGTCCCGTAGATATCGCGTAGCTTCACGATGGTCCTTTCTTCGGCGGGCCGGGCGTTCCGCACGCGCGTCCGGCCCGCAGGCTGTCAGTCGGAGATGTCTATTCTTACCCACGTGAGCGATAGCGGCACCCCGGAAGCGTCGACGGGCCCGCCGCGGTCGTCGCCGACGACGCGGACCGCCGTCTTGACGCGCCGTCAGGCCGTCGTTGCGGGTCGCGCGACGCGAGGCAGCGGCCGCGAGAGGAACCGGCTGTCGGCGTCGACGAAGCGCCAGGGCTTCTGGTCGCCGCGGCGCACCCCGATACGCGGCGTGGCCACGATGCGCGGCAGCGCCCTGCTCGACCCGCCGCCCCCTGCCCACGGCAAGATCGCGAGCGGTGGCTCCCACACCGGCAGGCCGCTCTGTTCGCGGCCGATACCCAGCGCCTGCGCGAGGCGCGCCGGGCCGCTGCACAGGAGCCGCGGTCCCTCGACGCCGCGGCGCTCGATCATCTCCCTTACGCCGTGCTCCGGGACGATGGCTCGCAGCAGGACGCCGGCGCCTGTACCTTCGGGCTCGCAGGCCACGTTGGCACAGAAGTGCATGCCGTAGGTGAAGTAGACGTACATATGACCGGGCGGCCCGAAGAGCACGGCGTTGCGAGCCGTCTTGCCGTTGTAGCCGTGGCAACACGGGTCGTCCTGGCGGTACGCCTCGGTCTCCACGATGCGTCCGCCGGCGCCGTGGAACAGGAACGTGCAGCCGATGAGGTCGCGGGCGACGACGAGGGCGGAACGGCCGAAGAAGGCTTGCGGAAGCGGCTGAAGCACGCTTGTTCCGCCTACTTCGCGCGCCGCAGCCACGGCATCTTGAGAAGGTCGTTCAAGGCGGTGATCGTGGGGCCGGTAAATGAGCGGTCGTCATCGTAGCGAGCGGACGGGTCGTCGCCAGGCACGCGCAGCCGGACGACCTGCATCCCGAGATCGGCCGCGCCGCTCAGCTCCCGGCCATCCCCGTCTCCCACGAACAGGCAATCTGTGGGGCCTACGTCCAGCTCTCGCGCGGCATGCAGGTAGACAGCCGGGTCGGGCTTGCGCACGCCGAGAAGACAGGAGAACGCGGTGACCCAGATGCGTTCGCTGAGAGGCGACTCCGGCCACAGCGAAGGGGTCTCGACCGACGAGTCGGAAACCAAGGCCAACGGCAAGCCGGCGTCCAGCAGTCCATCGAGCACGGCGAGCGTCGGGTCGTCCGACTCCAGCAGCCGCCTCGTGAGATCGAGTCGTCGCGCTGCCGCGGCAGTGACGGCGGCCACAGTAGGCGCGCCGCCGCAGGCCTCGGCCAGAGCGCGGACCGTCTCCTCGAGAGAACCTGTGACCCCAAGAAAGCGCTCACGGTACGAGTCACGGTAGGCGGCCGCGAACGCAGTCCCGTCTACACCCAGGTCAACGGCCATCTCACGCGAAACGGCGTCCCGTTCTGACGGCGGGATGGCAGGCACCAGCGTGCCCCAGAGATCGAAGAGGACGGCGGCCGGAGCGCGCATCTCAGCAGCAGGGGTGCGCCGCCAGCGCCGCCCCGGCAAGCTCGAGCTGCTCGCGCACGCGCGCCGGGGCGGAGCCGCCGCGCGAGCGCTTGCGCGCGAGTTGCGCGGCGGGCTCGTGCAACGCGTAGTAGCCGTCGTCGAAGACCGGCGACAGCTCGCGCAGCTGGTCCACGCTGACGTCGCCCAACGCGACCCCAGCCTCGAGGCACTGCCTGACCAGCGTGCCGGTGAGGTAGTGCGCCTCGCGGAACGGCACGCCCTTCTCGACGAGGTAGTCGGCCACGTCGGTGGCGGCCAGGAAGGGATCGCAGGCGGCCGTCAAGCGCGCCTCATCGAAGGTCACGCCCTCGAGGAGCCCGTGCACGACCGGGAGCAGCTGGTCGAGGCAGTCGACGGCGTCGAACAGGTAGCGCTTGTCCTCGCGCAGATCGGTGTTGTAGGCCAGCGGCAGACCGTGAAGCACGCCGAGGAGGCCGCCGAGGTCGGCGCTCAGTCGCGGCGCGGCGGCCCGCATCAGCTCGGCGGCGTCCGGGTTCTTTTTCTGCGGCATGACGCTGGAGCTGCCGCTGTACGCGTCGGGCATTGCGACGAAGCCGAACTCGGCGCTCGCCCACAGCACGAGCTCGCCGCCGAGACGGCTGAAGTGCGTGCCGAGTTGCGCCGCGGTCGCCAGATAGTCCACGGCGAAATCGCGGTTCGCGACGGCGTCGAGGGAGTTCTCAGCGACGCGCGTAAAGCCCAGGTCGGTGGCCACCGCCTCGCGCTTGAGGTCGAAGTCGAGGCCGACCGCCGCGCCTGCCCCGAGCGGAAGCTCGAGGCAGGCCTCGCGGGCGGCCGCCAGACGGCCGCGATCGCGCTCCAGCATCCAGAAGTAGGCCATCAGATGCTGGGCCAGCGAGGTGACCTGGGCTCTCTGCAGGTGCGTATAGGCCGGCATGACCGTCTCGACGTGGTCGGCCGCCCTGCCGAGCAGCACACCCTGCAGGGCGGCCAGCGCAGCATCCTGCCGCTCGATCACCCGGCGCAGGTGCAGGCGCACATCGGTGACGACCTGGTCGTTGCGGCTGCGCGCCGTGTGCAACTTGGCGCCGGCCTCGCCCGTCAGCTCGGTCAGCCGCCGCTCGACGGCCATGTGCACGTCCTCGTCGGCGTCGGCCGGCGTGAAGGCGCCGGCCTCGATCTCACGGCCGACGGCCGCGAGGCCGGTCTCGATCGCCGTGAGCTCCGCGGCCGCGAGCACGCCGGCCCCGCGCAGCGCTCGCGCGTGCGCCACTGAGCCCTCGATGTCCTCGGCCCACAGGCGCCAGTCGAGCGCCAGCGAGCTGTTCAGCGCCACGAACGCCGGCGCGCGCGCGCCCGAAAAGCGCCCCGAACGCGCGCCCGTCATGATCTCTCCCCAGTCGTCATCATCGTCCGCATCTGCGCATCGTATCTCGACCGGCCGGGCAGGCGACGCCCGGCCGCCACAAGCGCCACCGCAGGCGAAGCTCACGCGGGAGGCCGCCTGTGCGGCCGCCGCGGGCGCGCCGCGTTTCCTGGTCGATGCCTGCATCGATCAGCTTCATGATGCATCCAGGAGGACTGATCGGCGCAGAGCGCCGATCAGTCCTCAAGCTCCTTCATCATGTGGTGCTCCTTGCCGATCCGCGCCCAGATCTCGATGGGCAGACCCCAGAGCTGGATGAAGCCGGCCGCCGCCTCATGCGTGAACTCGTCCTCGGTGGTGTAGGTCGCCAGCTTGTAGCTGTACAGTGAGAAGTCGCTCTGGCGCCCGTCGGCCACGCAGCTGCCCTTAAAGAACTTGAGCCGGATGTCGCCGCTGACCCGCTCCTGGCTCTCGAAGAGGAACGCTTTGCAGGCCTCGGTCAGCGGGTCGAACCACTGGCCCTCGTAGACCATGTCGGCGAGCTTACTCTCGATGGACCGCTTGAAGTGGATCAGGTCGCGGGTGAGGACGAGATCCTCGAGCTCGCGGTGCGCGATGATCAGCGCCAGGGAGCCGGCCACCTCGTAGACCTCGCGGCTCTTGATGCCGACGAGCCGGTTCTCGATCATGTCGACGCGGCCGAAGCCGTGCGCGTTGCCGATGGCGTCGATCTCCTCGATGAGCTCCACCAGCCCCATCGTCTTGCCGTCGAGCGCCACCGGCTTACCCTTTTCAAAGCTCACGATGACGTGCTGCGGCTGGTCGGGAGCGTCCTTGGCAGAAACGACGAACTGGAAGGCGTCCTCCGGCGGCGCGACCCACGGATCCTCGAGCACGCCGCACTCGTTGCTGCGCCCCCACAGGTTCTCGTCGACGGAGTACGGGTTCTTCTTCGTGAGCGCGGTGGGGATGTCGTGAGCGGCCACGTAGTCGAGCAGCTCTTCGCGGCTCGGCCAGTCGGCGGCCCGCGCCGGGGCGATGATCGTGAGGCTCGGGTCCTGGGCACGCACGCCGACGTCGATGCGCACCTGGTCGTTGCCCTTGCCGGTGGCGCCGTGCGCCACGGCCGTGGCGCCGTACTTGTGCGCTGTCTCGACGAGCTTCCTGGCGATCAGCGGCCGGCCGATCGCGGTGGAGAGCGGGTACTTGTCCTCGTAGAGCGCGTTGGCCATCAGGGCCGGCAGGCAGTAGTGCTCGGCGAACTCATCCTTCGCATCGATGGCCACCGCGTCGATGGCGCCTGACGCCTTGGCGCGTTCCATGATGGCGGGGATATCCTTCACGCGCCCGAGGTCGACGAGGCAGGCGATGACGTCGTAGCCGTACTTCTCCTTGAGCCACGGGATGAGGGCCGAGGTGTCGAGCCCGCCCGAGTAGGCGAGGACGACGGTGCCGTTGGGGGCGCTGGAGGTACTCACGATGAATCGCTCCTTCGGTGGTGATGAGGGTGGCGGCGCTCCGGCAGCGGAGCGTCGTGGGACCGGGCGCGGGCGGAGCCGCCCGCCGGCGCCCCGACGTGTTTGGAGTGCGCGCGGAGATGTGCCTGCGCGCTAGGCCTCTCGGAGACGGTCGAGATAGCGCTTCATGCTCTGCGCCTTGTCGCCGTCGCCGACGATCACGAGGAGGGTGTCGTCGCCGGCCAGGGTGCCGACCACGTCGGTGTGATTGAGGTTATCGATCTGGCGCGCCACGGTGGACGCCGTGCCGATCTCGCAACGCACGACCACGAGATGCTGGGCGACCGACGTGGAGCGCGCGAAATCGCGCAGCACATGCCGCGCCGCGTGCTCGGGGTCCTTGGGCCGCTCACGAGAGCTGAGCACGTACTTGGCGCGCCCCAGATGTGTGCGTACTTTCTGCAGGTCGAGCTCGCGGATATCGCGCGAGACGGTGGCTTGCGTGACCTCGCAGCCGAGGGCGTCGAGGGCGCTCACCAGCTCCCGCTGTGTGGACACCTCGCGTTGCTGCACGACCGTCTGGATGAGGCGCTGGCGCTCTGTCTTGCCCAACGGCACGCGATCGATCATGCCTGCGATGTCTCCCTTGACGAGGGCCGGCCGCGATGTTGCCACGGCCGGCGCCGTACCTTCCGTGAGTTGCTGCATAGAATACACCAATCCCGCTCGGAAAATACAAACGCGTGCGGGGGCGGGCGGCGCGACGGCGGCAGGCGTGAAGACGGGCGGCGCGAGGATGGGCGGCGAAGCCGGCAGGGCCGCGCCGCCCGCGCCGCACACCTGTGCGCCCGCGCTCACACCGTCACCTTGGTGCCGCCGCCGGCGTCGATGAGGATCTCAAGGAGTACCGCGTGCTCCACGCGGTCGTCGATGATGTGGGCGCTGACCACACGGCCCTCCAGCGCCCTACGCACGGCCGCGACCTCAGGGATCATGCCGCCGGAGATGCCGACGGCCGTGAAGCCGTGGCGACTGATGAACCCGACGATGTCCTTGTTCACTTTGCCGACCAGCCGCAATACCACGATATCCTCGGCGAACTCCCCCTGCAGGCGCGGCGAGGTCATTGCCGCGCCCTCTTACTTGAGCACCACTGTGGCGCCCCAGAAGCGGCGGATGTAGGGCATGGTCTCAAGCATGGTCTGCACGGTCTTCTGGTGCCGCACGGTCATGTCGAGTACTCCGCGTTGAGGGTGACATCGTCGTGCGTGAGGTCGCTCAAGTAGACCGTGGCCTGGGCGCCGGGGCCGTTGAGGGCCACGTTCAGGTCGATCTCGGGCTGGTGCATGCTGTCGAGGCGGCCCCGGCGGCGGGCATGAGCTCGTCCCAGGACTCGGCGGCGACGACGGCGTCGCAGGTGACGAAGCACAGCATCGTGACCATCTTGGGACTGATCATGCCGCGACCCTTGGCCGCCAGGCCGACGTGCACGACGCCCTCTGCGAGCGGCACGTCGAGGGCCCCGAACTTGGCATACTCGTCGTTGGTCCGGATGGCCATGGCGAAGTCGGCGGAGTCGGCAGCCGACAACGTCTGCGCAGCGGCGCCGATGCCCGCGTCGATCTTCGCCATGGGCAGATGCACGTCGATGAGCCCCGTCGAGGACACGGCGACCTGTTCCACGGGAAGGCGCAGGTGATTGGCCGCGAGGAGCCTCATCCGGGCGGCGCCGGCGAGCCCCAGCTTATCCGTGCACGCCTTGGCGTTGCCAGCATTGACAACGACGGCGCGCAGTTGAGCGCAGTCGCTGGTCCCGCACGTGAGCCGCACGAGCGCGGCGGCCGCGGCGTTCATCGTGAACGTCGTCGCGGAGACACTCGCGACCGCGGACGCCAGGATGCCGAGGTCGGGCTTGCCGCGCTTCTTGACCCCGCTCGCGACCCCGGCGGCAAGGAAACCTTGCGGGTGGGTCAAGCCACCCGCTGCTTCTTGCGCGAAGGCGGGCAGCGGCGGAAACCCGGTCACCGGCATCATCTCAGACCAGCTCCTCGTGCTCGGGCAGGCCGAGCATGACGTTCATGTTCTGCTCGGCCTGCCCGGAGGCGCCCGGTGCGCTGGTCGACGTACGGGAACATGCGGCAGTTGATGGTGCCGGTGACGCCCTTGAGCTGCGGCGCCGCGTACACCTCGACGAAGGTCTCGCCGGCGTAGAGCTCCTCGTACAACTCCGTGACCCGGGCTTGGCTGGGGACGGGAAACGTGCCGGTCCGCACGCAGATCGTCTCGCTGATGCCGCGCTGGAGCGGCACCAGATGAGGAACGAAGGTCAGCTGAGGCCCCTGGCCGCCCGCGCCGGGAGCCATGCCGAAGGCGCTGACGCCCGGCCCGTCGCCGGCCAGCCCGGCGGCGATCTACGGGTAGTGCCGGGGCGCGTTCAGTCCGTGGGCGACGAGGTCCGCGTCGACGCTGCAGAAGTACGTCGTGCCGTGCGGCGTCTTGCCGGCGCCGCTAACCCCGATCTGGCGTCGATGACGACGTCGAGCAGGCCCAGCTGCTTGAGTGGGGCCAGCACCAATAGCGCCGCCGAGCAGGCGCTTGGCGAACGCCGCCACCTCGCCGTGCGGCGTGCAGACGAGGGCGACGTCGACGTCGCCCAGATCGCCCCGGCCGCAGAGCTCAAGACCGGCGAGCGCCCGCAGGCTGCCCCACCCGTCGCGGTTCGTCGGCTGAAGCGTGCCCGCTCAGCGCAGCGCCGCGGCAAGCTCCCGCTCGAGCGCCGTGAGGATCTTGGCGCGCACGCCGGCGATGTCCCTCTCGCTCAGCGTACGCTCCGGCGAGCGCATCACGACGCGCAGCGCCAGCGAGCGCTTGTCGGCCGGCACCTGGCCGCCCTCGTACACGTCGAAGACGTGCACGTCGCGGGTGAGCTTGCCGCCCGCGCGCCGCGCCACGGCGATAACGTCGGCCGCGGCGATGCCGCGATCCACGATCACCGCAAGGTCTTGCGCGGCCGGCGGGTAAGCGCCGAGGTCCTCGAAGGTCGCCGTCTTGAGGGCGACGGGGGCGATGCGGTCCAGGGCGAGCGCGGCGAAGTACAGCTTGAGGTCGTCGACCCCGTAGGCCGCGGCCACGTCGGGGCGCAGCAGCCCGACAGCGCCGACGCCGCCGGCGCCCGGCACGCTGACGAGCGCCGCCTTGCCGGGATGCAGGTACGGGAAGTGCGCGACCGCGTCACCGAGGGGCACGAAATCTGCCGTCAGGCGCAGTGCGCGCAGCGCCGCCTCGACGATGCCCTTAAGCGTCGAGAAGTCGGTCGGACGGCCGGCGCCGGTCCAGCTCTCGACCTCGAGCGGCCCGGCGAGCACGATGCCGACGGCTTCGGGCTCGTGCGGCAGGACGGCGCCGGGCTCGGCGGCCTGCGCCGGTGCCGGGCTCGTCTGGTCGTCCCACAGGTACACGCTGCCGATCTCGAAGAGGTTCGGCGGATCGTTGAGGCGGTCGACGTTGGCGCGCACCGCCCCGATGAGGCCAGGGAGCAGCATGGTGCGCATCACCGACTGCTCGACGCTCATCGGGTTACTGAGCTTCACTGGGGAGAGGCGCACGTCGCCCTCGGGCAGACCGAGCGGATCGAGGGCGTCGGGCGCCACGAACGTGTAGGTGATGGCCTCGTCGAGGCCGCAGCCGGCCAAGGCGCGCCGGATGGCGCGCCGCACCTGCTGCGGCCCGGTCAGGCCGCCGGCCGTGCGATGCCGCGGGAGCGTCTCCGGCGCCAGATCGTAGCCGGCGATGCGCCCGACCTCTTCGATGAGGTCGACCTCGCGCACGAGGTCGGGGCGGAACGTCGGAGGCGTGATCGTCCACTCCGCGGTTGACGGGGCGGCATGGGATGGCGCTGACGGGGCGCCGCCCTCGTCGACCTCGCACTCGAGGCGGCGCAGGATGCCGGCCTGCTCTTGCGCCGGAACGGCGTACCCGAGCAGATCGTCGGCCTTCGCGGGCCGGTAGGAGAGCCGCGGCAGTGAGGGCGCCTCGCTCCACACGTCCACGGTACCCGGCGCGACGACGCCGCCGCACAGATCGGCCAACAGCCGCGACGCGAAGTCGAGCCCTCCCGGCACGAGGTTCGCGTCGAGCCCTTTTTCGAAACGGTTGCTGGCCTCGCTGCGGATGCCGGTGTGCAGCTCGGTGCGCAGGATGTTGGGGCCGCTGAAGTTGGCCGCCTCCAGCACCAGGTCGGTGGTGTGCGCGTCCACCTCCGCGTCGATGCTGCCGAACACGCCGGCGATGACCAGCGGCCGTTCGACGTCGGCGATAACGACCATGTGGTCGTCGAGCGTGCGCTCCATGCCGTCGAGGGTGACGATCCTCTCGCCGACGTGCGCCCGGCGAGCGACGAGCTTGGCGCCGCGGATCTTGCCGGCGTCGAAGGCGTGCAGCGGCTGGCCCCAGCCGAGCATCACGTAGTTGGTAACGTCGACGACGTTGCTGATGGGGCGCATGCCGGCGTGCGTCAGGCGCGCCTTGAGCCACGCCGGCGAGTCGCCGACCCTCACGCCGCGAATGACCTGCGCCGCATAGCGCGGGCACAGATCGGGGTCGGCGACCTCGACGGCGAGCGACTCGGCGGCGGGGGCGCCGCCCAGCACCGCCGGCCCGGCGGTGGGCGGCGGCGCCAGCTCCAGCCGCGCCGCGGCCGCCACCTCCCGGGCGATGCCGTAGATACTGAAGCAGTCGGGGCGGTTGGAGGTGAGCTCGAGCTCAAGAACGGCCTCGCTCACCGGCAGGTAGTCCTGGAGCGGCGCGCCCACGATCCACTCGTCGGGCAGGATCACGATGCCCGGGCTCTTCTCCTCGTAGCCAAGCTCCTGCTCGCTCATCATCATGCCGTGGCTCTCGACGCCGCGCAGGTTGGCCTTCTTGAGCTTGAGCCCGCTCTCGAGCGTGGCCCCGGTCAGCGACACCGCCACGGTGTCGCCCGCCTGGAAGTTGTCGGCGCCGCAGACGATCTGGTGCACGCCGCCGTGCGCCTCGCCGACCTCGACGGTGCAGAGGCTGAGCTTGTCGGCGTTGGGATGCTTGTCGCGGGTGAGTACCTTGCCGACCACGAAGCGGCTGAGGTTGTCGGGGTCCGCAGGGGCGCCGACCCAGTCGATGCCCTCGACCTCGGTGCCCGACATCGTGAGAAGCTCGGCGAGCTCCTCGACGCTGCCGCGCCAGTCGACGTACTCTTTGACCCAGCTGAACGGTACGCGCATGGTCTCCGCCCCCTCTCAGAACTGCCGCAGGAAGCGGACGTCGTTGTCGTAGAACAGGCGCAGGTCGGGGATGCCGTGCTTGAGCATCGCCATGCGCTCGACGCCCATGCCGAAGGCGAAGCCGCTGACCTTCTCTGAGTCGTAGTCGACGAAGTCGTAGACGGCCGGGTCGACCATGCCGGCGCCCATGATCTCGAGCCAGCCAGAGTGCTTGCACGAGCGGCAGCCCTTGCCGCCACAGAGCTCACAGCTCACATCGACCTCGATGCTCGGTTCGGTGAACGGGAAGAAATGAGGGCGCATGCGGATGGCGCGCTCGCCGCCGAAGAACTCCTGCGTGAAGTGGTGCAGAGTGCCCTTAAGATCGGCGAGCGTGATGCCCTCGTCAACGACGAGACCCTCGACCTGATGGAACATCGGCGTGTGCGTGGCGTCGGAGTCACGGCGGTACACCTTGCCGAGGCAGACGACGTACACCGGCGGCCGTTGCTGCTCCATGACGCGCACCTGCACGGGCGAGGTGTGGGTGCGCAACAGAACGCCGCGGTCGGCATCCATGACGGCTTCGGGCATCGTCTCGCGCTGCTCGACCACCCAGAAGGTGTCGTGGGCCGAGCGCGCCGGGTGGCTGGGCGGCGTGTTCAGAGCCGTGAAGTTGTAGTAGTCGAGCTCGACCTCGGGGCCCTCGGCGATGCGGTAGCCGAGGCCGATGAAGATGTCTTCGACCTCGCGCATCGTCTGGCTGATGAGGTGCTCGTGACCGGCCGGAAAGGGCTGGCCGGGAAGCGTGACGTCAAGGCGCTCGTGGGCCAGCGAGGCGGAGAGCGCCTGGCGCCTCAGCTCCGCTTCGCGCTCCTCCACGAGCCCCTCGAGCTCGCGGCGGACCATGTTGCCGCCCTTGCCGAGCAGCGGGCGATCCTCGGCGGGCAGCGTCGGGATGGAGCGCAGCAGCTCGGTGAGCGCGCTCTTGCGCCCGAGGGTGGAGACGCGCGCCTGCTCGAGGGCGACGACGTCCGCGGCGCGCAGGATCGTGTCGCGGGCCGTGGTGTACAGAGCCGCGAGGCCCGGGGCGCGCTGTTTCAGGATCTGCAGCTCGGCGTCTTCCATGGTCATCCTTCCTGGGGCGCCGGGCGCACGCCCGGCGAGTCGTCGGCGCCGCCGGCCGGGCGGCGCGAGAATTCGTAGAGAGCGATCGCGCCGGCGACGCCGGCGTTCAGCGATTCCACCCCGCCCGACAAGCCCGGCGCCAGCGGGATCGTGATGAGCCGGGTCACGTGATCGAGGGCCTCGGGTGAGAGGCCGGGGCGCTCGGCGCCCACGACGAGCACGGCCGGGCGCCGCAAAGCGGCCGCGGCCAGCGGC
>JAPLCL010000315.1 GCA_026392265.1 Actinomycetota bacterium | reverse complement strand
GCCGATCCTCGCATGTGTCAGCGCCGTGGAGCGGTTCGCGAAGTGCGCAACCGAGCTCATGGGCTGGGGCGAAGCGGGATGAACAAGGCCACGGAGGCAGCCGCCGTCTTCGGAGAGCGTGGCGCAGCGCGTTTCAAGACTCGTCCTCGACCGACAGATGATCTCCCAGGCTGTCCTCGTTGTCGTTAGGTGCTTCTGCACTGGGGACGCCGAGATGGGCCTCTATCGCCGCGAGCCGCTTCGACATCTCATCGAGTTTGCGATGCATGTCGGCGTCGACTGACGCCTCGTCGTTCTCAACGAAGAGAGAGGCCAAAGCGGCCGTGAGCCAGCCGAAGACGCTGATGCCGACGAGCATGAGCACCGCCGCCACGATGCGCCCCCCCGTCGACTCCGGCACCACGTCGCCGTACCCCACAGTCGTGACGGTTTCGATAGCCCACCACAGCGCGTCGCCGATGCCGGATATGTTGCCGCCCGCGTTGACCTCCTCGTAGCGCCAGACATAGAGGATCGCAAACACCATGACGAGGAGCGCGAGGGGAGCAACCCAGCGGGCACTCCTGCGGGTGAAGACGCGGCTTCCCTCGCCTACGGTGCGCCCTGCCTGGGCGCCGACCCTCGTAAACATGAGGATCTGCGCGCCAACGCGTGGGATCCGCGCGAGGCCGAAGGCCGCGGTGTTCAGCACGAGTAGCAGTGGGAACGAGGCGACAACGACGAGGTCGAGGACGCAGAGCCAGGTCCTCGCATAGGCCCAGCGGTCAGGCGCGAGGAAGAAGACGCGCCACACGTAGTCCACGACGAAGACCAGCCAGACGACACCGTCGATCACCACAAGCAGCGGACCGACCTTGAAGCCTGGGAGTAGTTCGACAAGAACGAGGACCAGATAGAGCAGCGAGACCATGAAAAGGGGCGTGCCAGAGCGGTCCTCGTATGCGGCGAGCGCCTCGGGAGATCTGAGTGGCATGCGGTCTGGCATCAGGCGAGCGGCGTTCTCACGCTGTGCGACTCAGAGCCATGCACCGTGACCCGCGAGGGCTTGGTGACTCGGTGACTCCTCACGAGTGTTTCGCGGCGGCTCTCCGCGCCCTCTTCCCTACCGATTGGCCCATCCTGCACCTCGCCTCGCTCGACTCCATCATCGCGGCGTGAAGCTCGCGCTCGCTGAGGCGTACTGCCCCTCCCAGCTTGCGGACATGCTGATGTACACCGTGTCGCCCTTGGTCGCGCCGCTGATGTTCCGCGTGCAGGCGGCAACGCCGCTCGAACCGGAAGTCCACGTCTCCGCTGGACTCGTCGTCTTGTAGTGCCAGGTTAAGCTCACCCTGACGCCGCTGATCGCCATGCCGCGCTGGTCGACAGCCTTGCAGTAGGCGGTGACGTTCGAGTACTGCGCCGGCGAGGAGTCGGATACCGAGCCACTCACCGAGAGAACGCGCGTCGGCGTGGGCGAAGGACTTGGAGTGGGCGTCACCGTGGGACTCGGTGACGGACTAATGCTCGGTGAGGGACTGGGGCTGGGCGGCGGCGCAGCGCGGCCGAGAGCGACGATGAGGTCCGCGAGGCCGTTGGCGGCGCGGTTCAGGCTGCGGATCGTGATAGCGCGCACCGTGGCGTTGAAGCCGCGACGGTTGAACGTGCTGACGCGCTTCGCGTAGTCACGGTGTGCCTTGGTGGCAGCTCGGACGGTGAAAGACGTTGGGTCCGACACGGGCGTCACTCCGTCGAAGGTCACCCAAGATTCGTTCTCGTCGGGAGCGTCAGTGTGCTTCTGCGCGGCGTTCTCGAACCTACTGTGCATCCGAACCTCGGCCGGGACCTGGTCGGTGTGCAGCGGGTTACAGACTTTGCAGGGTTTGTAGCCGCGCGACTTCACCCAGGAAAGCGTCTTCTTGTAGTGGCTTTTCGCCAGCGACCGACAGCCCTTGCGATGGTACTTGACGCCGGTATCGGTGATGTAGACGCAGGTCGTTTGGTGCGCCTGGACGACGGCGAGCAGGGCCGGCGCGACGAAGACGCCTGCCAGGTCGGGTGCCTGCGCGGTGACGTTCGCCGGCGACTCGCCGCCGCTCCTCGGCGCGGCGACCGCCAGGGAAGCGACCGCCAGCAGAAACGCGAAGACAAGACACAATACGACGACTGCTCCGCGGAAACGCATGACGTTCTCCCTCAGTTGCCCCTGCGGCCAGTGTAGACCCATGGGAGCGGCACTGTAAGGGCGAGGAGCGCTGCGAGGGCTACCGCTCTCCCTTCTCTCGCGCTCTGAGCAGCTCTGCGGCCCTCTTGTCGCCCACTGGCGCAAGCCTCGCTCACACTGGCGGGTGGAAGCGGTCGCCGCATAGTGCGGGGGTCGTCGTTGCACTGGAGGTGCCCATATCAGACGAGCGCCGCGAGCGCCTCATACCACGGGTGGACAATTTCGCGCGTTCGGCGATCCCGGTCTTCAGCCCCACCGAGCTTAGTGCAGCCGTGTACGCCGATCCGCAGGAGGCGTCGGCATTGCCGGCCATGAGATGACCCGGAGCGCTTCAAAGCGAAACGCACGTCCGCACGAGCCTGCCACGCTCGCATGGGTGCATCGGTGGTACACTAAACGCTAGCGAAGGAGGTACCTCTGATGGGTGCAATCCCCAACATCGTCCCAATCAGCGAACTGCGTCAGGATGCTTCGGCCATTCTGAAACGGGCAGCTGCTGACGGTGAACCAGTGTTCATCACGCAGTACGGGCGCACCTCTGCCGTCCTGGTCAGCGCGGGCGCGTACGAGCGTGCCCAGCACGACTTCGAGATCTTGCGCCTGCTCGCGCGCGGAGAGGCCGACATCGAGGCCGGCGTTGGCTACGACCTCGAGACTGTGATGGCGGAGGCCGACGCACTTCTCGACGAGTCGTGACGCTGAAGGTCCGCTTCACGCCGCCCGCCCGGGCCCAGTTCCTGGCGGCCCTCGCCTACATCCGCGCGGACAGACCGCCTGCCGCCCGAGCATTCCGGCACAGAGTGACTGCCGTGCTTTCCCGGCTCGGGGACTTCCCCGACTCGGGCCGCGTGGTCCCCGAGTTCCCGGATCTCCAGTTCCGAGAAGTGATTGTCGACTCGTACCGCTTCTTCTACCGCGTGAAAGGCGGGACGGTGTGGGCGGTCGCGGCATGGCACGGGGCGCAAATCCCGGATGCGCCAGCCGAGATCATCGACGGATAGGAAGCGGTCGGCCTTCAGCCACAGGCGGCCGGCATGGCCCGAAGTCAAGCGGCGGCGGGCCTGACGGCCCGCCGCCGGGCGGCCGTCACATTCTCAGAGCACCGAGAAGTACTTGCGGACCTCCCAATCGGTGACCTGCTCGCGGTACTCGTACCACTCGTTGAGCTTGTTGGTCACGAAGCGCTCGAAGACGTGCTCGCCGAGGGTACGGCGCACGAGCTCGCTCTCCTGCGTGGCGGTGATCGCCTCGTAGAGGTTGTTGGGCAGCGCGCCGAGGCCTATGGCGTCACGCTGCTCGGCGTTCATCTTGTAGATGTTGGGCTCCACGCCCGGCGGCAGCTCGTAGCCCTGCTCGATGCCCTCGAGGCCGGCGGCCAGCATGACGGCGAAGGCCAGGTACGGGTTGGCCGCAGGGTCGGGGTTGCGCAGCTCGGCGCGCACCGTGCTCTCCTTACCCTGCACGTACAGCGGCACTCGGATGAGCGCCGTGCGGTTGCGGTGCGCCCAGCTGATGTATACCGGCGCCTCGTAGCCGGGCACCAACCGCTTGTAGCTGTTCACGTATTGGTTGAGCACCGCGGTGAACTCGCGCATGTGCCTGAGCTGCCCGGCGATGAACCCCTTGGCGATGTCGCTGAGGTGGTCGGGGTCGGTGGCGCTGAAGAAAGCGTTGTCCTTGCCGCGGAACAGCGACTGGTGCACGTGCATGCCGCTGCCGTTCTCGCCGTGGAGCGGCTTGGGCATGAAGGTCGCGTGCACGCCGTTGTGAGCCGCGACCTCCTTGACGATGAGGCGCGTGATCATCACGCGGTCGGCCATCAGAAGAGCCTCGTCGTAGTGCGGGTCGATCTCGTGCTGCGACGGCGCCACCTCGTGATGCGAGGCCTCCATGGGGATGCCGACCCTGTCGAGGGCGCGCATGGTCTGCTTGCGCAGGTCGTTGCCGAGGTCGGCGGGCAGCACGTCGAAGTAACCGCCGTGGTCGATGAGCTCGCGTTCCTTAGCGCTCTTGAAGTAGAAGTACTCGAGCTCCGGACCCACGAAAAAGTCGAGGCCCATCTTCCGGGCGCGCTCGACCTGGCGGCGCAGCACCCAGCGCGGATCGCCCTCAAAGGGCTTGAAGTTGCGGTCGAGGACGTCGCAGAACGCGAACGCGGTGCGCTCGCTGCCCTGCGCCCAGGGCAGCACCGTGAAGGTGCTCCAGTCGGGCATCGCCACGATGTCCGACTCCTCGATCTCGGCGTAGCCGCTGATGGAGGAGCCGTCGAAGGCGGCGCCGCTCTCGATCACGTTGTGCATCTGGCGGTCGGGGATCTCGACCATCTTGAGGTTGCCGAGGATGTCCGTGAACCACAGCTGGATGTGCTTCACGTTCTCATCCTTGACGAGCTTGATCGCGGCGTCTTGGTGTTCTGTGCTCATCGTCGTCCTTTCAGGCCGTGGGCGTGAGCCTCGGCGAACGCGAGGGTGAGGTGGGCGGCGACGAGGGGTGGAGATGCGTTGTGTGCTGCGTGAGGACGAAGGCGGTGTCGCCTGTGCTGATCATGCCGATCCCTCTCCTCAGAGGTGGGTGTACTTGATGGCTGAGAAACGCATCCGTCGAGCGCGAAAGCCTCCTTTCGTCTGTACTCCGGGCGTTCGTTAGGCTACTCTGTCCCAACTGTGAACGCAAGCTTGTACATCATGTCCAAACGCCTTGACAGCTGCACCGTAGTCTACCAAGCGGAACGCCGATGACGTCGCCGTTGAACGGCGCGCACGCCGCCTGCGGCGTGGGTTTCGTGGCGGCGGTCGACGGAGCGCCACGCCGCGACGTCGTCGAGCTGGCGCTGACCTCCCTGGCGCGCCTCGAACACCGCGGTGGGCTCGAAGCCGGCGGCCTGGCCAGTGACGGTGCCGGCCTGCTGACGGCGATCCCCTGGGACGTGCTGCGGCCGTGGCTGGTCGAGCACTGCCCCGAAGGAGCTGGCGCCGCGCCGGACCCGTCCGCGCTGGGTGCGGCGGTCGGCATGGTCTTTCTGCCCGCCGACAACGGGCGCCGGCGACTTTGCCGTGAGGTCGGCCGTGCTGCCCGCGTTCTACGCGGATCTGCGCGACCGCGACTTCGTTTCGCCGTTCGTGGTCTTCCACCGGCGCTTCAGCACCAACACCGCCCCCAAGTGGAGCCTGGCGCAGCCCATGCGCCTGCTGGCCCACAACGGAGAGATCAACACCCTGCAGGGCAACCTCGAGTGGATGGCCGCCCGCGAGCCGGAGCTGGCTCACCCTCTGTGGGGGGAGCGCATCAACGACCTGCTCCCCCCCGTGCACGCCGACAGCAGCGACTCGGGCGCTCTGGACAAGCTCCTGGAGCTGCTCGTGCGCTCGGGGCGCAGCCCGCTCGAGGCGAT
>JAPLCL010000112.1 GCA_026392265.1 Actinomycetota bacterium | reverse complement strand
GTACCCATGTCGGCGAACACGGCCAGCCAGAGGCTGACCAAGCCGAGCGGCGCGAGCACCAGGAAGACCCCCTAGACGACGATCGAGAACACGATGTTCTGCCAGATGACGCGCGTGGTGCGCCGTGCCAGGCGGATGGTGTGCGGCATGGCGGAGAGGTCGTCGCCCATGAGCGCGATGTCGGCGGTCTCCAGGGCGACGTCGGTGCCCGCCGCGCCCATGGCGATGCCGAGGGTGGCGGCGGCCAGGGCCGGCGCGTCGTTGACGCCGTCGCCGACCATCGCGACCGCGCCGTAGCGGTCGCGCAGCTCGGCGACGGCGGCGACCTTCTGGGCCGGCAGGAGGCCGGCGCGCACGTCTTCGATGCCGGCCCGCGCGCCGACGACGGCCGCCGTGTCGGGGTTGTCGCCGGTGAGCATAGCCACGTGTGCCACGCCGAGCCCGTGCAGGGCCGTAATGGCCGCTGCTACCTCGGCGCGCAGCGGGTCGCTGACGGCGATCACGCCGAGAGCGCCGTCCTCGTCGCCGACGGCGACCGCGGTCTTGCCCTCGCGCTCGAGGCGCGTTACGGCCGCCTGCATCGTTGCGTCGCCGGCGTGGATACCGAGCAGCTCCGGCCGCCCGACGAAGTAGAGGCGGCCCTCGAACTCGGCACGCACGCCCGCCCCGGGGATGGCGCGGAAACGCTCGACCGAGGGTCCGGGCGCTCCGGCCGGGGCGGCTTCGCAGCCGGCCTCTCCGCATTCGCAGGCGTCGTGGGCGGGCTCCGGATATGCGCTTGCAGTACGCTCGACGATGGCGCGCGCCAGCGGGTGCTCGCTGAGCCGCTCGAGGGCAGCGGCGATTTCGAGGACCCGTGATCGTGACGTCTCCCGCAGCCCGACCACGTCGGTGACCTGAGGCCTTCCCGTGGTGAGCGTCCCCGTCTTGTCGAAGGCCACGGCTCCGAGCTTTGCCATCTGTTCCAGGTAGACGCCGCCCTTGATGAGCACGCCGTTGCGGGTGGCGTTGGCAAGCGCCGCCAGGATGCTGACCGGCGTGGAGATGACGAGCGCGCAGGGACAGCTGATGATGAGCAGCGCGAGACCGCGGTAGAACCAGGTGTCGAAGGAGGCGCCGAGCAGCGGCGGCACGAAGGCGACGGCCGCCGCCATGGCGACCACGATCGGCGTGTAGCGCGCGGCGAAACGGTCGACGATGCTCTCGGCGGGGGCGCGCTGCGCCTGCGCCTCCTCCACGAGGTGGACGATCTTGGCGATGGTGTTGTCGGCGGCGGCGGTCGTGGCACGCAGGCGTAAGGAGCCGCCCTCGATGATCGAGCCGGCGAACACCTGGTCGCCGGGAGCCTTGGCGACCGGGCGCGATTCGCCGGTCACCGGAGCCTGGTTCGCGGCCGCGTTGCCTTCAAGAACGACACCATCAACGGCCACCCGCTCGCCGGGGCGGATGAGGATGATGTCGCCGGCCACGAGGTCGTCGGCCGGCACCGTGACTTCGGCGCCGGAGCGCAGGACCACGGCCTCGGGGGGAGTGAGAGCCATGAGGCCCGTGATGGCGCGGCGCGTACGCGCGAGCGTCGCGACCTGGAGCCAGGTGCCGAGGCCGAAGAGAAAGACGACGAGCCCGGCCTCTGACCACTGGCCGATGGCGGCTGCGCCGAGAGCTGCCAAGGTCATGAGCACGTTCATATCGACCTGGCGGGCGCGAAGGCTGAAGAAGGCGGCGCGGGCCACGTAGGTGCCACCCGCGATCATTGCCGCGGCGAAGAGCCAGGGCGACGCGGCCGGCGCCACCGCTTCGGCGACGAAACCAGCGACCACGAGGGCGCCGGAAAGAAGCGTGAGGAGCGCGCGGCGTTCGCGGTACCACGGCAGCGGGAGCGCGGCGGCCATGCGGGCGGCGGTCGCGCCGGGCGAAGCACCTGGAGCCGCCGCTGCGGTCTTGCGCTCGACCGTATCGTAGCCAAGGCGCCGCACGGCGGTGAAGACGCCGCCCAGGTCGGTCTTGGCCGGGTCGATCGCCACGGTCAGGGTGGCGGCGCCGAAATTGACGTCGGCGGCGCGCACCCCGCGTTCCTTGCGCAGCGCGCCCTGCAACTTGGTGGCGCAGTCGGCGCAATCCATGCCGGTGACGTGCAGGACGCGGTGCGCAGCGCCGTCCTCCCCGGGGAGAGGCTGGAGCAGGTCGAGCGTCCCGTGGTCGTGGACGGCGAGAGGGCAATGGTCGGCGCAGTGCGCCTGGGCGCCGGCGCGACGCGCGAAGGTGCGTACCTCGTCGGCGCCCAGGGTCGACTCGTCGAAACGCACGTTGAGCAGGCCGCGAGGGACGTCCGCCTCGACGGCGTGCACGCCGTCGAGGCGGCCCAGCTCGCGGCCGACCTCGTCCACGCATTTGCCGCATTCCGCCTCGCGCGGCAGCAGCATTGCGAGTTCGAGGGTCTGCTCGGTCATCGCGCTTCGCCTTCGCCGGCGCGCCCGTGCCGCACGTGCTCGCCGGTGATGTCGAGGAGCACGCGGATGTGCGCATCGTCGGGCGAGTAGAAGACCATCTTGCCCTCGCGCCGGGCGCGCACCAGGCCGTGCGAGCGGAGTACGCGCAGGTGGTGGCTCACGTTGGATTCGCTCATGTCCACGGTCGCGGCGAGGTCGCAGACGCAGAGTTCGCCGGCCTCGATGATCGCCGCGACGAGCCGGCAGCGGCTGGGGTCGGCGAGCACCTTGAAGACGGCCGCCATCTGCTCCGCCTGGGCGGCTGTCACCAGGCGCGCCCGTACGGCCCGCACGCGCTCCGGGTTCACGACGTGGACGTCGCAGTGGTCGAGCGCGTCCTCGTCACCCCTGCCGCAGATCGTCGCGTCTGGCACGGTCCCTCCTATCCATGAACGTATGAACAGACGTTCATATGATACCCATGTCGCCCTCATATGACAAGTGCCGTCGTCGGTGAACTACGATGTGATCGGCGGGGTCGTCCCGACACGCTCATGAGGAGGTGCGATGAGCGTCATCACGCTCTACGGCGTCGTTGCGGTCACGTTCATGATGGTCATGTACGCGCTTGAAGGCAGCGGCCGCGGGTTCATCCTGGCGTTTGCCGCCGGATGCCTCCTGTCGAGCCTCTACGGGTTCCTCTCGGGCGCCTGGCCGTTCGGGGTCGTCGAATTCATCTGGGCGGGAGTCGCGGTGCGTCGCTACCTTGTCGCCGGCAGCGGCAGCGGTCTTGACACCAACTTTTCTTGATGTATTCTTGCATCGAAGGAAGTTGATGCGAAGTGCTCCGGGCGCACCGAAGGGAGCCCAGATGAGCGACGCGACGAACGACGAAGGCCTGAGAGAGCAGATCCGCGAGCATTACGCCGAGCGCGCGTTGGCGGCCGGCCAGGCGCAGCCGTGCAGCTGCGGCTGCAGCTGCGGCCCCGCCGCCGTGGTCGAGCCGCAGGACGAGTTTGCGCGCGGCCTCTACGCCGTCGACGAGACCAGCGAGTTGCCGGCCGAAGCGGTGCTCGCCAGCCTCGGCTGCGGCAACCCCACGGCGCTCGCCGACCTGCGGCCGGGCGAAGTCGTGCTCGATCTCGGTAGCGGCGGCGGTATCGACGTCTTCTTGTCCGCTCGTCGCGTCGGTCCCACCGGCAAGGCCTACGGCCTCGACATGACCGACGAGATGCTCGCTCTGGCGCGCGCCAACCAGGCGAAGGCCGGGGTCACCAACGTCGAGTTCCTCAGGGGTGAGATTGAGCACGTGCCGCTGCCCGACGCGAGCGTCGACGTGATTATCAGCAACTGCGTGATCAACCTGTCCACCGACAAGGACCGCGTACTCGCCGAGGCCTTCCGCGTGCTCAGGCCCGGCGGTCGCTTCGCCGTCAGCGACGTCCTCTTCCAGGGCGATATGACCTGCGTGCCGCAGAGCTTGCTGGATGACGCAGAAGCTTGGTCGGGGTGCGTCGCCGGCGCGCTCGAGGAGCAGGACTACCTCGCGCGCCTGCGCAAGGCCGGCTTCGCCGACGCCACCGTCGAGGTCACGAACGTCTACGAAGGCGCCCCCGAGAACGCCTGTTGCGCCCCACCCGAGCTGCCCGCCGGCGTGCGGCTGATCAGCGGTTTCGTGCGCGCCACGAAGCCGCTCGCCTGAGGCGCGGCTCTACCGACCGTTCACCCAGGTCGCGCCGCCGTCCGCGGTCTTCAGGACGACGCTGTCTTCGCCCACCGTCCAGCCCTGCTGGGCGGAGGTGAAGCAGACGGCCAATAGCCCGGTCTTCACGCCCGATTTCTGCGCCGCCCAGGTCGCGCCGCCGTCGGTGGTCGCCGAGATGGTGCCGGAGTTGCCGACGGCCCAGCCGTGCGTGGCGTCCACGAAGTACACGTCCTCGATGTCCTTGTCCGGGCCGCGGATCACGGTGACCTTGGTCCAGGTCGCGCCGCCGTCGGTGGTGCGCACCACGCTGTGATCGGCGCTGGCCCAGCCGTGCTCGAGGTCCACGAAGCAGATCTGGGTGAGCCATGCGCTCTGCGGCGTCGTTTGCCTGCCCCACGTTGCGCCGCCGTCGCTGGTCGCCAGCACCACGCCTTTGCCGGACTGGGCGCCGAGGCCGCAGGCCCAGCCGTGCTCGGCATCGACGAAGTCGACTCCGTCGAGTTCTATGGCCTTACTGCCCGCCTGTTTGCGCTGCGTCTGCCAGGAGGAGCCCCCATCGCTGGTGCGCATCACGACGCTGGGGTGCTGCACTTGGCTGCTCGCGCCCACCGCACAAGCGGTGTCGGGGTCGATCGCCACGACATGGTCCATCTCGCCGTTCACGCTTGGGAGGACCCGTGACTTCGTCCACGTCGCGCCGCCGTCGGAGGTGCTCAGGACGTACCCCGCCTGTCCGGCGATCCAGCCGTGCGCGGCATCGGTGAAGCACACGTCGGTCAGCACCGAGGACGGCACGCCGCGGGCCGCGACGAGGCTTGTGGCGGGACGACTCCGGCCGCCGGCTGCGGCGGCGACGCCCGCGGCGACCAGCAGTACCATCAGGCCCGCGAGGCCGAACGCGATCGCACGCCGCGCTCCGACCGTATCTCTCTTCCTGCCCATCTCTCGCCCTCCGTCGCGTCGTTGCCGGATCTGCACCGCTCGCCCGTCGCCGGCGCAGCGAATCGCGGCGCGCGGCTGTCACTGCCCCTATGGGCAGGCGCGGGCGAGAACGCGACCCGGCGCAGAGCATCAGGCAGGAATCGTCTACCTTCCCCGCGCCCTGATCGGGGCGTAGCATGGGGGCGAGGGGGCGCTGACGGCTGGGTGGCTGGCCTCCGAGAGTCCTTGGGAGGGCCAATCATGAGCGCTTTTTTGAATGGTATACTTTAGTCAAATGTAACATTCGGCTATAGTATGCAGGAGCGAATCGCCCAGTGAATCTCTCTGCTCTTGAGGCACAGAACCCTTGGTGGATCGACGGGCGCGTGCCGGCGGCCATGCGCGAGACCGTGCCCCGACGGCTCACGCCGTCAGTGGTCGCGGGGCTTTCGCCCGACTTGGCCACGGTGGTCCTGGGGCCGCGACGTGTCGGCAAGACCGTCCTCGTTCACCAGGTCGTGGGGCGCCTGCTCGAAGCCGGCGTGGCGCCGCGTGCGATCGTGTATCTGTCCGCCGACGATCCACTTCTTGGACCTACAGCGACCCTTTTCGAGGAGCTCCTCGCCTTCATTGAGGAGCGCTTGCTAGGAGGGTCGGGCGAGCCGGTCTATGTGCTGGCCGACGAGGTCCATGTGGTCGCCGACTGGCCGCTGTGGCTGAAGCGCTCGATCGACAGAGGGCGGCCGCTCATCTGGTTGGTGACCTCGTCTGCCGGCTCGATCCTCCATCGTGGCTCGCGCGAGAGCCTCGCCGGCCGGGCGCGCGATGTGCGACTTCTGCCATTCTCTCTCGCCGAGGCAGCGGCGCTGGTGCGCAGCCCCGCCGCGCCGCTGCTGGAGCGTTGCGCAGGAGTGTGGGAGCGGCACGGCGTCGGTGCCCTCGTCGGCGAGCGGGCCGCCGCCCTGAGCCGCCTGAACGACGAATCTCTCGGCCTGGGCGAGGAGCTGATGCGCCTGTCTCGCTGGTACTTGCGGAATGGCGGTTTCCCCGAGGCGCTGGCCGCCGCGGGGGCGCTGACTCCGCGAGAGTATTTCTGGCAGACGCTCGTCGAGCGCGTCCTGTACGTTGACGTGCCGGCAGTCGCGCGAGTGCGCCAAGCCCATGTGCTCCGCGAGCTCTGCCTCCGCTTGCTGAGTCAGGGCCCGGCGCTGATCAACATCGAGCGGCTGGCCTCGGAGCTCGGCGTCACACACGTCACCGTGGCCGAGTACCTGGGGATCATCGAGCGCACGATGCTCGACTTCATCCTGCCCAGATACGCGACCACCCTGGCCGGGAGGCAACGAGGCGGCAAGAAGTCCGTGCCGGTTGATACGGGCCTTGTGGTCGCGCTCAGCGGCTGGGATCTCGGCGGGGCACAGGGCGTGGCCTTCGAGGGTCATCTGGCAGAGGTCGTCGTGCACGCATGGCTGCGGCGCAACGCAGCCACCGGCGACATCATGCACTGGCGGGCGCGCGAGGGGGTCGAGGTCGACTTCGTGTTCGCGCCCCATAGCGGCCCGGTCTTGCCGATCGAGGTCAAGTGGGGTCAGAGCCAGCGTGCCCTGCATCGCGGGCTGGCCGAGTTCCGGCGTCGCTACGGCGTGGCGGAAGCCCTACTGGTCGTTCGCGAGATGTTCGACGTCACCGCGGCTCAGGCCAGCCTGCCGTTGTGGATGCTGGCCTGAGCCGCGGCGTTGGGCGCGCCGCCCTCTGCCGCAGGGCTTCTGGCGCCGTGACGCGCGTCGCGTGCCTCA
>JAPLCL010000349.1 GCA_026392265.1 Actinomycetota bacterium | reverse complement strand
TCGTCGCGGTCGACGGTGTCGCCGACGCTGAGCAGGACCATCTTCTCGAGGTAGTCCTCGGGCGAGCCCAGGCCGTAGATGCAGCTCACGCTGGCGACGATGACGATGTCGCGGCGCAAAAAGAGCGAAGTGGTGGCGGAGTGACGCAGCCGGTCGATCTCGTCGTTGATGGACGAGTCCTTCTCGATGTAGAGGTCCTGCGCCGGCACGTAGGCCTCGGGCTGGTAGTAGTCGTAGTAGCTGACGAAGTACTCGACGGCGTTGCCGGGCAGGAACTCGCGGAACTCGTTGCAGAGCTGCGCCGCGAGCGTCTTGTTGTGGGCGATGACCAGCGTGGGCTTCTGGACCTTGGCGATGACGTTGGCCATCGTGAAGGTCTTGCCCGAGCCGGTGACGCCGAGCAGCGTCTGGAAGCGGTCGCCGCGCAACACGCCGTCGCTCAGCGCGGCGACGGCCTCGGGCTGGTCGCCGGTGAGGCTGTAGTCGGCCTCGATGTAGAAGTCGGTCATACCATCGACTTTAGCAATGCGAACACACGTTCGCAAGCGGCGATGAGCGTTTCACGAGGCGCGCCGCAGCCGGTCCCCGTAGGTCTGCCGGTAGACTTTGCGCGCCTCGAGCACGCTGCGCACGTAGGCGCGCGTCTCGGCGTACGGGATGTCGTCGATGCGCAGGGCGTGACCTGCGGCGCGCGCCGCCGCCCACTCCCCCACAGCGCCGGCGCCGGCGTTGTAGGCGGCGATGGCCGCGACGCGGTCGCCGCCGAACAGGTCGAGGACTGTGCGCAGGTAGTAGCAACCGTAACGGATGTTGACGCGCGGGTCGTCGAGATCGGCGGGCACGAAGGCCACGCCGCCGGTCTCCCGCGCGATCTGCGCGGCCGTCTCGGGCAGAAGCTGCATCAGCCCGACGGCGCCGTGCGACGAACGCGCCTGCGCGTCGAAGCGGCTCTCGGCATAGATGACGGCCGCCACCAGCGCGGGGTCGAGATCGTTGCGGCGCGCCGAAGCCCTGATGTCGCCCTCGTACTCCAGCGGGTAGACGGTGCGCGCGTACCAACCCGGGGGCTGCACGCCACCGGCACCGGTGGTCACGCGGAGAACGGCGCCGGCGATGCCGACCACGAGGGCCACGGCAAGGCCGACAAGCAGGAGACGCTTCAAGACGTCTTCTCGCGCCCGCCGCCCCCCGCGACCGGGCCGTCGCCGGCGAGGATCTGTGCCACGGTCTGCCCTACGAACTCCCTGAGCGCCCTGCGCTCGCCGGTGTTGTGGAAGACGAAGTCGCTACGCGCCATCTTCTCTTCCTCCGGCATCTGCTGGGCCATGCGACGCTCGAACTCACTCTCGGTGAGCTTCGCGGTGAGGCGCCGGCGCCGCACCTCGGCCGGCGCCGTGATGAGCATGACGAAGTCGAACGCGGTCTCCATGCCGGTCTCGAACAGCAGCGGGACCTCGGCCACGATGACGGCCGGGCGCGGCCTGACCTCCTGCTGGGCCGAGGCCCACTCCTCCACGGCCGCGTGCACATGCGGGTGAAGCAACTGCTCTAGCCACTGCAGCTCCGCCTCATCGCGAAAGACGATGCCGGCCAACGCCTGGCGGTTGACGTGGGCGCCGGTCGTGGCCTTCTGCCCGTAGCGTGCCTGGATGGCGGCGATGATGGCGGGGCGGTCGTAGAGCCCGTGCACGATGTGGTCGCTCGAGACCACGGCGGCGCCGCACTCGTGCAGGTAGGCGAGCGCTGTCGACTTTCCGGAGCCGATGCCGCCGGTGAGGCCGAGGCGTGGTATGCGGTGTGGGGTAGTGGTCATCTGGTGGCGGACACAGTCAGAGGGCGGACGCGGCGCCGGCCGGCGCCGCGTCCGCCCTCTGCGTGACTCGGGTCAGGCCTCGGGGGCCGCCTCTTCGTCGGCCTCGGCCTTGCCGCCCGCCGGGAAGACGTCGTCGCTCAGGCCCAGCTCGGGCTCGGACTCGTGCTCCTCGACGAACTCCTCAGCGGCCTCTTCGACGATCTCGGCGGCAGCCTCGACGGCCGCCGCGTCTTCGAGAGCCTCGACAAGCTCTTCGACGGTCTCGGCCGACTCGATCTCGGCCTCGACGATCGCGGCGGCGACTTCGACCGCGGCGACGGCCTCGATGATCTCCTCGGCCTCCTCGATGGTCTCGATGGCCTCGACGATCTCCTCGACCTCTGCTTCGACCTCGGCCTGGTCTTCGCTGACCTCGGGCACCAGGGGCCGCAGGGGCTTGACGTTGTCGCCGTCGACGCGCTTGATGCTGAGACTCAGGCGGCGGCGCTCGGAGTCGACCTCTATGATCTTGACTTGCACGATCTGGCCCACGGAGACGACCTCGTCGGGACGCTCGACGTGGCGGTTGGCCAGCTCGCTGATGTGCACGAGGCCCTCGATGCCCTCGTAGATCTCGACGAAGGCGCCGAAGGCGACGATCTTGGTGACACGACCCTCGACGACGTCGCCGACCTTGTGCTGGGCGACGATCTTCTGCCATGGGTCTTCCTGGGTCTGCTTGAGACCGAGGCTGATGCGCTGGCGGTCGCGGTCGATGTCGAGCACCTTGACCTTGACCTTCTGGTTGACCTGCAACACCTCGGACGGATGGTTGATGTGCGTCCAGCTCAGCTCCGAGATGTGGATGAGGCCATCGATACCGTCGAGGTCGACGAAGGCGCCGAAGTCGACGATGTTGCTGATCGTGCCCTCGACGACGTCGCCGACGTTGAGATCGTCGATGATCTGCTGGCGCACTTCCTTGCGCTCCTCTTCGAGGACGGCGCGCCGGCTGAGGACCACATTGTTGCGGTTACGGTTCATCTCGATGACGCGGCAGTTGAGCTCCTGGCCGACGTACTCCTGGAGGTCCTGAACGCGGCGGATGTCGACCAGCGAGGCGGGCAGGAAGCCGCGCACCCCGAGGTCGAGTATGAGGCCGCCCTTGACGACTTCGATGACGGTGCCGGTGACCGGCTCGCCGCTCTCGAAGGCGCCCTCGATGCGCTTCCACGCCTTCTCGAAGCGGGCGCGCTTCTTGCTGAGGATGAGACGACCATCGGCGTCTTCTTTGGTCATGACGAGGGCGTCGATCTCTTCACCCAGCGTCACTTCCTCGGAGGTGTTGACGTTCTTGCGGATACTCAGCTCGTTGACCGGGATGACGCCTTCGGACTTGTAGCCGATGTCGACGAGGACTTCGTCCTTGTCGATGCGCACGACGTTGCCGGTGACGATGTCGCCCTCACCGAAGACCGTCATGGTGATGTCGTAGTTGGGGACGATCTCGCCGTCGACCTCGATGAGGTAGCCTTCGCTGCCCTCCACGATCCTGGGGTCG
>JAPLCL010000342.1 GCA_026392265.1 Actinomycetota bacterium | reverse complement strand
TCGATCTTGAGGCCGGCGGCGACGAACACGTTGCCGTTCTCGGCGCGATTGCTCAGCGCCATGGCCAACGCCTGACGCACGACCTTGCGGTTGATCTTGAAGCTGAAGCTGCGCGGCCGGGGGCCGAAGGTGACGCCGCCGCCCGTGCGCAGCGGCGACTTGACGCTGCCGGCGCGAGCGCGGCCGGTGCCCTTTTGACGATACAGCTTGGCGGTAGAGCCGGAGACCTCGCCGCGTGTCTTTGACGACGCCGTGCCTCGACGCCGCGCGGCCTGCTCGGCGCGCACGACCAGGTGCATCGTGTTGATGACGGCCGGGACGGCGAACATCTCCTTGCTCAGGTCGCGCGTCTCGATCTCCTTGCCGGCGGCGTCGACGACCGTGGCCATGCCGAGCTTGCCGTGGCGCGGTTCGGCCGGCGCCTTCTTCTCGGCCTTGACCTTGGGAGGGCGCACGACAGGCGCCTTCACGACGGGCTTCACCCTGGCCGCCTTCTTGGCGGGCGCCTTGGCGGCGACCGGCCTGGCCTTCTTCGCGGCCGGCTTCTTGGCGACCGGCTTGGCGGCGCTCTTTGCGGCCTTCTTGGCGGCCGGCTTCTTTGGCGCCGCCTTCGCGGACGGCTTCTTGGCGGCCGGCTTCTTGGCGGCCGGCTTCTTGACCTCGCCCGCGACCTTGGCCGCGTCCTGCTCGGGCGCGGCGGCGGCCTCGACGTCTGGAGTGATCTTGGTCTCGTCGGCGCTCACTGCTACCTACCCTTGATGACGACGACGGAGTTCTTGGCGCCGGGCACGGAGCCCTTGATGAGCAGCAGGTTGTTCTCGATGTCGCGACGGACGATCTTGAGACCTTGCTGGGTAACGCGCTGCGCCCCCATGTGCCCGCTCATGCGCATACCCTTGAACACTCGCGCAGGGTACGCGCTGGCACCGATAGAACCCGGCTGCCGGACGTTATGCGAACCGTGAGTCTCGGGGCCACGACTGAAGTTATGTCGCTTGATGGTGCCCTGGAACCCCTTGCCCTTGCTGACGCCGGTGGCGGTGACGGCTTGGCCGTCCTCAAACGCCTCGACGGTCACGGTGTCGCCGATCTTGAGATCGCCGGGACCGTCGAACTCGACCAGATGACGCATGCCGTGCTTGATGCCGGCCTTCTTGAGGTGGCCCAGCTCCGGCTTGCTGATGTGCTTGTCCTTGCATTCCTCGAACGCGAGCTGTACGGCCTCGTAGCCATCGGTGTCGAGGGTGCGGACCTGTGTGACCGGGCACGGGCCAGCCTGGACGACGGTGACGGCCACAACGTTGCCGTCGTCGTCGAAGAGCTGGGTCATGCCCACCTTTTTGCCGATGATGCCAGTCATTCTCTCTACAGCTTGATCTCGATGTGGACACCAGCCGGAAGATCGAGCCTCATCAGCTGGTCGACGGTCTTGGGCGTCGGCTGATGGATATCGATGAGCCGCTTGTGCGTGCGGATCTCGAAGTGCTCGCGGGAGTCCTTGTCCTTGAACGGGCTCTTGATGACGCAGTAGACGTTCTTCTCGGTGGGCAGCGGCACGGGGCCAGAGATGGTCGCGCCACTACGCTGCGCT
>JAPLCL010000159.1 GCA_026392265.1 Actinomycetota bacterium | reverse complement strand
CGCCGCGCTCGCTCACGCTCATGCTCTCCACTGTGGAAGCCCTGAAGCACCACAAGCGCGTACAAGCCGAGCGACGCCTGGAGCAGGGGCCGGCGTAGAGGGACCATGACCTCGTGCGGTGCGAGGACGACGGCAGCCCTTGGTCGCCCAATCGCTTCTCAGCTCAGTGGCACAAAGCCATGAGGGGGATGGGCCAGAGCGTCAGGTTCCACGATCTGCGGCACACTCACGCGACCTTGCTCCTGCGCCAGGGCACGCACCCCAAGGTGGTCAGCGAGCGACTCGGGCACCCCACCGTCGGCATCACGCTGGACACCTACTCGCACGTCCTTTCGGACATGCAGGATGAGGCGGCGAAGCGATTGGACGGTGCCCTCGCGGTCGCCATGGGCAACGCCCGGCACAGCACGAGCTGACAGAACGGGCAGCCAAATGGCAACTCACGGGGGCTCAGGCGGGGTTGCAGTACATCCAGAGCGCAGCCTCAACGCGACAAAACACCTGCAAACTGGCGGAGGGGGTGGGATTCGAACCCACGAACGACTTGCGCCGTTGCCGGTTTTCAAGACCGGTGCGATGAACCGCTCCGCCACCCCTCCGCGCGCTGCAAGTGTAGCAAGTGGGCGCGGCGGGCGTCGGCACCCAGGGTCGTGCGGCCGGTCGGTGATCGGCGACTAGTCTCGGCGTGCGGCATCTGGCATACTCCTGCCTCATGATCGCCCTCTTCATCGCCTGCTCCGACGGCCAGGTCGCCGCCGCCCTCGCCGCTCTTCAAGAGAAGGAGGGCGAGGCCGACGCCGACCGCTTTCTGGTGCCCGGCGGGCCGCTGGTGCTCACGCGGCCGGGCATGGAGCGGCGCGTCGCCCTCGACTTCGTGCGCACGCAGATGGATCTCCATGGCATCCGCACCATCTACCTGGTGTCACACCAGGATTGCTCCGCTTACGAACACAGCCTCGGAGGCCTGGGGTTCGACCAGCAGGAGCTGCTCGCCCGCGACCTGCGGCGCGTCAAGGCGCTGCTCGAGAACACCTTTGCCGACGTGGATGTGCGCTGCTTCGTCATCCCGTGGCGCGAGAACGGCGGACTACCGTCGTTCGGCGAGGCCGAGCCCGTCGAGTGACCGGCGCGGCCCCGGCGGGCCGCGCCCTCGTCGCCCTCAGCCACTTCAGCTCCCGAGCACGTCCTTGCCCATGAGGGGCTGAAGCACCCTGGGTACGGCGATCGTGCCGTCGGCGCGCTGATAGTTTTCCATGATGGCGATCAGCGTGCGCCCGACGGCGATGCCCGTGCCGTTCAGCGTGTGCACGAAGCGCGGGCCGTGCTCGGTGCGGTAGCGACAGGCCAGGCGCCGCGCCTGGTAGTCGGTGCAGTTGGAGCAGCTCGTGACCTCGCGGTACTGCTGCTGCCCCGGCATCCAGGCCTCGCAGTCGAACTTCTGCGCCGCCGGGGCGCCGAGGTCGCCGGCGGCGATGTTGACCACGCGGTAGGGGATGCCGAGCCCCTGCAGGATCTCCTCCTCCGCCGAAAGGATGAGCTCGTGCTCGAAGGCGCCCTGCTCGGGCAGGCAGAAGCTGAACATCTCCAGCTTGTCGAACTGGTGCACGCGCAGGATGCCGCGCGTGTCGCGCCCGGCGGCGCCGGCCTCGCGGCGGAAGCAGCTGGAATAGCCCGCGTAGCGCAGCGGCAGC
>JAPLCL010000184.1 GCA_026392265.1 Actinomycetota bacterium | reverse complement strand
AGGAGCTTGTCGGCGAGCGGGTCGAGAAACTGCCCGAGCGTCGTGATCTGTTCGTTGCGCCGCGCCACATAGCCGTCGAGCTTGTCGGTGGCCGCCGCCAGGATGAACACGGCGGCGGCGGCGATATCGCCGTAGGGCTCGGGGATCCCCGAGAGCAGCAGCACCAGAAACACGGGGATGAGCAGGATCCGTGCGATGGTGATGGCGTTGGCGAGGTTCAATTGCCTGGTGCTCACGGTTCCCGTCTTCCAGCGTCGGCCTCGACATCATACCCGACGCTGCCCGACGCCACGGCGTGCACGACCTGACCGCGTCGCACCTTGGCGCCGCGCACGAAGGTACGGCCGTCGATATCCGGCGCCTGCAGCGCGCAGCGCCCAACGGCAACGCCGTCCGCCCCTGCGCCGCGCTCGACGAGCACGTCGAGCGGGCGGCCGGCGAGCGCCTGCCAGAACCGGCCGGCCACGTCGTCGATGGCGCCGCCGAGCTCGGCGGCGCGCGCGCCGGCGAGCACCGCCGGGACCTGCTCGGGCAACGTCGCCGCCGGGGTGCCCTCCTGGGCGTCGTAGGGGAACACGCCGGCGGCCGCGAGGCCGGCCTCGCGCACGAAAGCGAGCAACTCGTCGAACTCCTCGTCGCTCTCGCCGGGGAACCCGGCGATGAAGGTCGAGCGCACGGCGACGCCCGGGAGGGCGGCGCGTACCCGGGCGAGCATGTCGAGGTGGTCAGCGCCGTCGCCACGGCGCTTCATGCGCCTCAGGACGGCGCCGGAGGCGTGCTGAAGGGGGACGTCCACATACGGCACCGCGTGCCGCGAAATGGCCTCCAGGAGGCCCTCATCGACACCATCGGGCTGCAGGTAGAGCAAGCGCAGCCAGAGTGGGGCGGGGGCAAGCGCCTTGAGCTCGGCGAGCAGGCGCTCGAGCCCGCCCCAGCCCGGCTGCGCCCAGCGCGACGTGTCCTGGCCGACGAGCACGAGCTCCTTGGCGCCGGCGGCCAGCGCGGCGCGGGCGCTGCGCAGGACCTCCGCGGCCGCTACCGTCTCGTAGTCGCCCTTGATGAGAGGGATGGCGCAGTACGCACAGCGGCGATCGCAGCCGTCGGAGATCTTGAGGTAGCTGGTCACGGGGCGCGGGCGGCGCGGCACCGGCACGGCGGCGCCGTGCCCCTCCGCGCCCTCTCCCCCGCCGCCCGCCTCGCGGAGGGCGGCGAGCAGCGTCGCCGTGTCGAGGCCGCACCAGAGGTCCACCTCGGGCAGCTCAGCGGCGAGCTCAGCGCGGTAGCGCTCGACCAGACAGCCCACCGCGGCCACGCGCGCGCCGCGCGCGTGAGCGAAGTCCACCGCTTCGAGGAGCGCCGCGATGGACTCCTCCTTGGCGGCGTCGATGAACCCGCAGGTATTGACGACGACCACGTCGGCGCGGCCGGGCTGCGCTTCGCGGTGCCCGGCCGCATACAGCCGGCGGGCAAGGGCGTCGGAGTCGGCCTCGTTCTTGGGGCAGCCCAGCGTCTGAATGAAGAAGCCGGCGCCCGTGGGAGCCTCAGCGATAGTTCACGAACTGGAGGGGGACGCCCCAGTCTTCTTCGCGGAGCGCCGCCATGGCGGCCTGCAGCTCGTCCTTGCTCGCCGAGAAGACGCGCAGCGTGTCGCCCTGGATCTGCGACTTGACCTTCTTGAAGCGTTGGCGCAGCAGCTTGTTCATGGCTTTGATCTTGTCGTCGGGGATACCCTGCGCGATCGGTACCCGCTGGCGCACGGTGCCGCCCAGCGCCTCTTCGATCTTGCCGTACTGCAGTGCCTTGAGCGGGACCTTGCGGCGCACGAGCTTCTCCTCGAGGACCTCGACGACCTGCCTGAGCTTGCCGTCGTCGTCGGAGACCAGGACGAGCGTTTCGTCCTCGAGCGTGATGGAGCTCACGCTCTTCTTGAAGTCGTAGCGTGTGGCGATCTCTTTCTGCGCCATGTTGACGGCGTTGCGCACCTCATTGAGGTCGGCGCGCGAGACTACGTCGAACGAAGAATCCTTGGCCATGTCAGCCCTGCCTCTCGAGCTTGCCGTCTTTGACGATGTAGTCGATGGGGTCGGCGGAGTCGCTCGGCGCGATCTTGCGCCCCTCCACACGCAGGCGCACCGCCGAGGGGTTGCCCAGGCGCAGCCACAGGACGTCGCCGACAAACACGCGCGTCTTGCCCTTCTTCACGGTGCCGGAGAACAGTACGGTGCCGGTCGAGCCTTCCCTGCGGACTTCGATCCAGCTCTCCCCGGCTGGAACGGTGACGCGCAGCTCGCCCTGGACCACCGGCGCCGCCGTCTTCGGCGGCTTGGCGGACGGGCTGGTGGACGGTGACGGCGACGAGCTCGTGATGCCAAGGGCTCCCGAATTGGTCGACTGTTGCGTATCGGTGCCCCGGCCGAGGATCCAGATGACGCCGAGCACGAGAAGGCAGATCACGGCCACGAACACGACGGTGTTGCGCCCCCGGTGACGGCGCGGCGCGCCGAGCATCGAGACCCCGCCGAAGGGCTCCTGGATCTCCCCCGTCTTGATGCCGCGCGAGCGATACTCGTCGATGATGACTTCGGGATCGAGGGCGAGGTACTGGGAGTACGTGCGCAGAAAGCCCTTGACGTAGGTCGCGCCGGGCATCACGTCGAAGTCCTCGTTCTCCATGGCCTGCACGTACCTGACACGGATCTTCGTGTCTTCCTCGACCTGTTGGAGCGTCAGGTTGCGACGCACGCGCGCCTCGCGCAGCGTGTTGCCGATCTCAAACACGGTGGATGGCCTTCTCCTCGGTCTTTCGGGACCGGTGGCCCGGCACCCGAACGCTTAGTCTAGTAAGCGAGCTCGGTGAAGACAAATCTTCCGCAATGGCGATGCGGCGCCGGTCAGGCCTCCCCGACGGCCGGAACGGCCTGCTCGCGAGGCGCCTGCGGCGCGTCATCGCCGGCCACGCGCGCGAGAGTGGCCGGCAGCTCGCCTTCGTCGATGAGCACGGCGCGGGCCTTGCTGCCGTCGTAACCCGAGATGATGCCCATCTCCTCCATGATGTCGATGAGCCGGCCGGCACGCGCATAGCCCACGCGCAGGCGCCGCTGCAGCAGCGCCACGGAGGCCGCGCCCGTGGTCACCACGGTCCGGATCGCGTCGGCGAGGAGCGTGTCGCCGCCGGCGGCCTGTGCCTGCTGTTCGGCGTCCGGGCCGGCGGGGTTCTCCAGAAGATCTTCCTGGAACTGCGGCTTGGCCTGGTGCTTCCAATGCTCGGTGAGCAGCTTCATCTCGTGCGCGGTGATCAAGGCTCCCTGTACGCGCAACAGACGGCTGCTGCCCATAGGGCTGAACAGCATATCGCCCATGCCGAGCAGGCTCTCGGCGCCGCCCTGATCGAGGATGATGCGCGAGTCTGTCTGTGACGCCACGGCGAAAGCGATACGCGAGGGGATGTTGGTCTTGATCATGCCGGTGACCACATCGACCGACGGCCGCTGCGTGGCCACCACGAGGTGGATGCCGCAGCTGCGCCCGAGCTGACCGAGGCGGATGATGGAGTCCTCGACTTCGGAGGGCGCCACCATCATGAGGTCGGCGAGCTCGTCGACGATGACCATGATGTACGGGATGTGCTCCTCGCCGGAGCGCGCGAGCTTCTTGTTGAGGGCGCGGATGTCCTGGCAGCCGTTGCGCGAAAGCACGTCGTAGCGGCGGTCCATCTCGCGGGTGATGTTGTCGAGCACGTAGGTGGCCTGCTTCATGTTGGTGACCACCGGGGCGAGCAGGTGCGGGACGCCGTTGAAGTTGCTGAGCTCCACCTTCTTGGGGTCGATCATAATCATGCGCACTTCGTCGGGCGTGGCCCGCAGCAGGATCGAGCTGATGAGCGCGTTGAGGCAGCCGCTCTTGCCCGAGCCCGTGGTACCGGCGATGAGGAGGTGGACCATCTTCACGAGATCCGCGAGCACCGCCTTGCCGGTCACGTCCTTGCCGAGCCAGAAAGCCATCGGCGAGGCGTGCGGCGGGAAGAGCTGGTGGATGTCGCCGAGGGAGACGTAGTTGGCCTCGAGGTTGGGAACCTCAACGCCGACGGCCGTCTTGCCGGGGATCGGCGCCTGCACGCGGATGTCGGTGGCCGCGAGCGCATAGGCGAGATCGGCCTTGAGCGCGGCGACGCGGCTCACCTTGATGCCCGGCGCCAGCTGCAGCTCGTAGCGCGTGACGCGCGGCCCCGAGACGGTGCCGATGACCTGGGCCTCGATGTTGAAGGACCCGAGGGTCTGGACGAGGCGCTGGGAGACCGCACGGATGGCGTCCGGCGATTCGCCGATGCTCTCTCCCAGCCGCTGCAGAAGGGACGCCTCGGGGAGCCGCCACTGGCGCTTCTCTGCTCCGTGGAAAGCAAGCGCTGCATCTCCCCCGCCGGGCTCGCCGGCGTCGGCCTCGGCGAGCGAGAGCTGCTCGCCCTCGTCGACCTCTTCCACCCGCTCCGGCAGGGTGTAGTCGGCGGCCTCACCGAAGATCTCGGGCGCCGCCACGCGCCCGTCCACGAGGTGCGGGGTATACGTGCTCACCGCCGGTCCGTAGTCGGCCACTGGAGACACGGACGTCCTCATCATGTCGAAGGCGTCGAGCGTCGGGGACTCATCGAGCTCCACCACGCGCGTCGCCGCGGCGTCCCGGCGCCGCGCGCCCAGAGCCTCGGCCTGGCTGCGCGCCGCTCGGCTTGCGGCGGCTCCAGCGGCGCTCACGCCCTTGCGCGAATGGTTCGCCCACTGCCTCAGCGACGAGCCGGTGGCCAGGAGCACGCCGGCCACGAAGAGGGCCACGACGAGCACGTCCACGCCGATGCGCCCGATGACGCCGCGGAGCGCAGCCCACAGGGCTTCGCCGGCCACCCCGCCGTGGACGCTCATGTAGGTGTCGCGGAAGAGACGCTCCGGCCGTTCGCCGGCGAAGACGCCGAAGGCGTCGGCGGCCGCGGCCAGGACGAACGCGGCGACGATCATGGCGATACCCCAGCTCACCCCACGGCGCGGGCGGTGATCTTCGCGGGCCACCAGCATGTAGGCGATGAAGCAGAGGAGCAGCGGCAGCGCAAAGACCAGGAGCCCCACCAGCCAGCGCGTGACGCCGCCCAGCCAGCGCCCGAGCGTGCCCCCGTCCCAGCCCAGATAGATGACGAAAGCGAGGAACACGGCGAGAGCGACGCAAGCGATCGCCGCCAACTCACGGCGATGCCGGGTGGCCGGACTCTCTGGGCGAGGCGCAGGACGGGCGGCGCGCGATCGCGTGCGCGTCGCGGCGCCCGCGCGCCGAGCCTGCTTGGGGCGTGCAGTCGCCATGGAGCGTCTATTCAACGCGGACGCCGAGAACCCTAGGAAGGAACGCGCCGCGAGACACGAAGAAGAGGCCGGGCGCTCAGACTTCGACGACGACCGGCATGATCAGTGGCCGCCGCCGGGTGCGCGCGTACACGATCGCGGCGAGCTTCTCCTTGATGTCGTCCCTGATGAGGCGCTGCCCGGTGACGTGGACGGCGCCGAGCTGGACCATGAGGTCATCGAGCGCGCTCGCGCACTCGTCGAGCACCTCTTGGAGGCGCTCGTCGTTGTGCAGGAAGCCGCGCGCTACCAGCTCCGGCGGCGCTACCGAGTCGCCGGTCTGTGAGTCGACGGTGACCACGGCGATCAGGATGCCGTCGCCGGCAAGTTGCTGGCGATCGCGAAGCACCAGACCGTCGGCATCGCCGAGCTCGAAGCCGTCGACGAACACCATACCCGTGGGCACCTTGTCGACGATCTCGCCGTTCTCGCGGTCGAGCTCGAGCACGTCGCCGTTCTCGAGGATGAAGATGTCCTCGTCGCGGATGCCCGACTGACGGGCGAGCTCGGCATGAAAATGCTGCATGCGGTACTCACCGTGGACCGGCACGAAGTACTGCGGGCGCGTGAGGTTGAGCATCATACGCAGGTCTTCCTGGGCGGCGTGGCCGCTGACGTGGACACCGCTGTCTTCGCCGTAGATGACGGTAGCGCCGACCTTGAGCAGGCGATCGATGGTGGCCGTCACGCTGCGCTCGTTGCCGGGGATCGCCTTGGCGGAGATGACCACCGTGTCGCCCTCGTGGAGGGCCACCTGAGGGTGGTCGTTGAAGGCCATGCGCGTGAGCGCCGAGAGGGGCTCTCCCTGGCTTCCGGTAGAAAGTATGAGGATCTCCTCGGGGCGGTAGTCGTCGATCTCGGTGAGCTTGATCATGGCGCCGTCGGGCACGTCGAGATACCCGAGGTTGCGGGCGATGTTCGCGTTCTTCACCATTGAGCGGCCCGAGAGCGCGAACTTGCGGCCGTGCAGATGGGCGATCGTGATCGCCTGCTGGATGCGGTGGATATGAGACGCGAAGCTGGCGACGATCACGCGGCCCTCGGCCTCGGCAAAGATCTGGTGGAAGGCCTGGCCCACGGTGCTCTCCGAGGCCGTCGACCCGGGAGTCTCGACGTTCGTCGAATCGCCGAGAAGAGCCAAAACGCCCTTTTGGCCGAGCTGCGCGAACGCGTTGACGTCTGTGATGCGACCGTCGATCGGCGTGTGGTCGAAGCGGTAGTCCCCGGTGAGCAGCACGGCGCCCAGTTCGGTGCCGACGACGATGGAGAGAGAGTCGGGGACGCTGTGGCTCGTAGCGATGAACGAAAGGGCGAAGGGGCCCAGCTGGAACTGCGACTTGTCGCTGATCTCGTTGAGCTCGACGACCTTGAGAAGCCCGTGCTCGTCGAGCTTTGACTTGATGAGGGCCAGAGTGAAGCGGCTGCCGTATACGGGCTTGTTGAGCTGCTTGAGTACGAAGGGCAGCGCCCCCTGGTGATCCTCGTGGCCATGCGTGATGATGAATGCCAGGACGTCGTCGCGACGCACGAGCAGCCATCTGATGTCGGGGATGATGAGGTCGATGCCGAGCATCTCGTCGCGCGGGAATTCGACGCCGCAATCGAGCACCACGATCTTGCCGCGGTACTCGACGGCGGTCATGTTCTTGCCGATCTCGCCGAGGCCGCCGAGAGGAATGATCCTGAGGGAGTCGTTCATGTGAACACCAATCTCTTTGGTGGATACGAGCTGCGACGACCAGCCGCGGCGCAGGTGAAGGTGAAGGAGGTAACGGGCGGCGTCGGATTCACGGCAGCAAGCGCAGCGCCCGTAGCTCGTCGGCGACAACGGCGGATTCCTCGGCAGTAGCGGGCACGAGCGGGAGGCGCAGACCGCCGACCTCGTGCCCGAGCAGGTTGAGGGCTTCCTTGACGAGGATGGGATTCGCCGTGAGGAACAGGGTCTTGTAGAGCGCGCGCAGGCTTTCGTCGAGCGCCTGACCCTCAGCCTCTTCCCCGGCTCTGACCAGCCGGGCCATCTCGGCGAGACGCGGACCGACCACGTGGCTGGCGACGCAGATTCCGCCCAGCCCTCCCATCTTGAGCACGTCGAGCAGCATATCGTCGTTGCCGGCGTAGATACCGAGGTCGCTGAGCTCGCGGAGCCGGCGCAGCTCACCGAGATCGGGGTTCGCCTGCTTCACGGCAACGATGTTGTCGACCTCGCCGAGCGCGGCAAGTACCTCTGGTGACAGGTTGACCACCGAGCGCCCGGGGATGTTGTACACGATGAGCGGCAACCTGGTGGCGGCAGCCACGGCGCGAAAATGCGCCAGCAGACCGCGCTCCGGCGGCTTGTTGTAGTAAGGCGTGACCACGAGGACCGCGGCGACGCCGCACTCCTCCGCGGTGCGCGTGAGCGCAACGCTGTGGGCGGTGTCGTTGGTGCCGGTGCCGGCGACCACGGGCACGCGAGCGCCCACGGCCGCGACGACCGTGCGGAACATCGCCGCCTTCTCGTCGTCGCTCAGCGTGGGCGACTCGCCAGTGGTGCCCGCGACCACGAGGCCGTCTGAGCCGTTGGCGACAAGGTACTCGGCGAGCTCGGCGAGCTTGCCGTGATCGACGGCCAGGTGGGCGTCGAAAGGCGTCACCATCGCGGTGAGGATCGTCCCCAAACTTTCGCTCATGGCGCGCTCCTCGAGGGCGGATGGTGGCTGCGTGGCTGCACTAGTCTAGGAGGTTCTCCAGCCCCACGACAGTCCCTTCGATGCTGCTCACGCGGCGAAGCGCGAGCAGGACGCCGCTCATGAACGAGCGCCGAGAGAGCGAATCGTGACGCAGGGCGAGCACTTCGTCGTCGCCGCCGAAGAGGACTTCCTGGTGGGCGACGACGCCGGGCAGGCGCACGCTGTGGATGCGCACGTGGTCGGCGGCCAAGCCGCGAGACGGCTGCTCGCCGGGCGCGTCCCGAAGGGCGGAACCCGGCGCCTCGGCCATGAGACGCGCCGTACGCAGACTGGTGCCCGACGGCGCGTCCAGCTTGCCGGATTCGTGCATCTCGATGACCTCGGCGTGCTCGTAATATTTGGCCGCCTCGCCGGCGAAGCGCATCAGCGGCACGGCGCCAAGGGCGAAATTGGGCACGATCACCAGGCCCACGCCCGTCGCCCTGGCGGCGGCGCTGAGCTCCTCGACCGCGGCATCGTCGAGGCCGGTGGTGCCGACCACGGTCGGCACGCCGGCCGCGAGCAGCAGCTTCGTGTTGTCGAACACCGCCTCCGGGAGGCTGAACTCAAGCGCGGCCTCGGGTGAGGTGAGCGCCAGGGCCTGTTCCACGGTCGCGAAGCAGGGTGCGTCGCCGGCGCTGGCGCCGCCCTTGGGGTCGACGAGCGCCACGAGGCGCAGGTCGTCCTGGGCGGCGATGGTGGCGGCGCTGAGGCCGCCCATCTTCCCGGCGGCTCCGGTCACGAGTACGTCTGTCATCGTTCCTCCCATGCGAAGCCGTCGGTGACGGCCCGAAACGGCTCCGGCCGCGGGCCGATACACACCGTGGACCACTTCTTGGGGTCGTAGTACCGCCGCACCGCGGCCACGACGTCGTCGCGGGTCACCCCGTCGATGCGCTCCAATACCTCGTCGATGGTGAGGACAGGCTGCTCCGTGAGCACCGCGCGGCCGAGAGACTGCATACGGCTGCCCGGGCTCTCCATGCTCAGCACGAGCTGACCCTTGAGGTGGTTGCGGGCGCGCTTGATGGCTTCTTCGGAGATGTCCTCGGGAAGGCCGTCGAGCACGTCGAGGATGACGCTCATGGCCTCTTCCACGGCCTCCTCGCGCGAGCCGACGTAGATGGCCGTGAGGCCGGCGTCGGTGTACAGCGAGGAGTACGAGTACACAGAGTAGGCGAGGCCGCGCTTCTCGCGCACCTCCTGGAACAGCAGCGAGCTCCAGGAGCCGCCGAGGATGGTATCGACGACGAAGACGGCGTAGCGGTCCGGGTCGGCGCGGCGCGGGCCGGGCCCGCCGAGGCAGATGTGATATTGCTCGGTGTCCTTGCGCGAGAACCGCGCCACGTGATGGAACCCCGGAGCGCTCAGGTCGGGACGGCGGACGACCGCTCCGGGTTCGGCGCGGAAGTGCGTCTGGATGAGCTCGCAGAGGTGGTCGTGGTCCACGTTGCCACCGGCCGAGACCACGATGCCGGGGTTCACGTAGTGCGCGTCGTGATAGGCCCGGACCGTCGGGAGGTCGAGGCGTGCCAGGGTCTCGCTGTGGCCGATGATGGAGCGCCCGAGAGGGTGTTCGCCGAAGACGACCTCGCAGAGATCGTCGTGGATCAGCTCGGGCGGCGAATCCTCGTACATGGCGACCTCTTCGAGCACGACCTCGCGCTCGTGGTCGAGGTCGGCGAACGACGGCCGTGCCACCATCTCGACCATCACTTCGAAGGCGGTGTCGAGGTCCTCATCGAGGAAACGCGCGTTGACCAGCGTGTGCTCCTTAGAGGTGGACGCGTTGGGCTCGCCGCCCATGTCGTCGAAGATGCGCGCGATGTCCCAGGCGCTGAAGCGGTCGGAGCCCTTGAAGATGAGGTGCTCGATGAAGTGCGAGACGCCGCCGAGCTCGAGAGGCTCCAGCCGCGAGCCGGCGGCGATCCACAGCCCGAGGGCCACCGAGCGCACTCCTTCGAGGCGCTCGGTGGCCACCCTCAGGCCGTTGTCCAGCGTTGAGAGGCGGTAGGCCTCCGTGGCCTGCTCCCGCTCCCTGCTACTCTGCGTCGGGCTTCTTGAGCAGCGTGAGCCCGATGCGGTTGCGTGCCTTGTCGATCTCGACGACCTCGACGGTCACCGTATCGCCGCGCGAGACGACGTCCTCGACCGACTTGACGCGCTCGCCCTTCTGGCCGAGACGCGAG
>JAPLCL010000406.1 GCA_026392265.1 Actinomycetota bacterium | reverse complement strand
GTCTCTGACGGCGTGCCGCGGTACCGATCTTACACTCCGTCGGCTTCGTCGATGAGGTCGAGGAGGGCGGCATTGCTGTCGAGGTCCACGCCGGGCTGAACGCCGCCTCCGCCGCGAAACACCGGCAAGTCCACAGGCGCGTGCGCGCCACGTGCCGCGCGCGCCGCAAGAGCCTCGCGCAGCGCATCCTGGATCACGCTGCTGAGGCCGCGGTGACTGCGCGCGGCGATCTCCCTGAAGTCGGCGAGCAGAGCTTCGTCGATGTTCAGTGTGGTGCGCATCGGAGCCTCCATGCATCAAAGCATCACGTAGATCACATCATAGCGTCAATACCCCAGGCGGTTGACATTGAGACGCGGCTAACGAGGCTCCGTGGTCGTGCCGTCGCACCCCTCAAGCTCGGCGATCGTCGACCCACACTGACGTGAACGGCCGCCCTATCGATGCGGCGTCTGCCGACAGGCGCCGCGCACCCACTCCACACCAGCGACCTGACCGGTAGCGCGGCCCAGAAGCAGCCCAGAGCGGCACGCGGCCTCCTACGGCCGGCGCAGCCCCAGTCGCGCGAGCTCGGCATCGGCCAGAGCACGGTAGTCGCCGCTCGCGATCGCCCGCCAGGGATCGTCGCTGAGCGCGCACAGGCGGTCCCAAGGCAGCACGTCCGCGGCCCGCCGCGCCAGGTATTGTTCGAACACCGGGTCGCCGCCGGAGCCGGGCAGCGCATCCGCCACCGCCCCGACGTAGCGGCGCCAGCGCACGCGCACCGGCAGGTACAGGAAGAGGATCATGGCGGCGGGCAGGATGCCCACCCCGAGGCCGGCGATCACGGCGATGCGCTCGATGCCGGCCTGGCTGTCCTGGCCACTGGCCTCGACCTCGGCGCCCATCTTCTCGATCTTGGCGGCGAAGTCGCCGATGCTGCCGCCGACCAACGGCAGGCCGCCCACGGTACTGAGAGCCTGCCCGGTGTCCTTGACGGCGGTGCCCACCTTGATCACGTCGCCGCTGAGCTGCGTCTGGGCGCGAATGTCGTGCCAGATGAGCACCCCGAGCGCCGCCCACACGATGACCCACACGACGACGCCGATATCGATCCAGCGCACCGAGCGCGCGCTGAGCAGCTGCGTGTCGCCACTCATAGCCCCCTCCTTCTGGTCGGGACTACTCTACCCCGCATGGTCCCGGCTGCGCCTCGAGTACTGCCTTGACGGCCGCGAGCAGCACGTCGGGCTGATCCGTCCCGACGCGCACCACGCGGCCGTTTTCCATCTCCAGCTCCACAGCGTCGAGCCCGCCCACGTTGTAGAGGCGGCCGCGGGGGATGATGCGCACGCCCCAGCCGTCATACCAGTGGTTGCGGACCTTGTGGGCGGCGGTGACGTCGGCGAGCATGACGTCGCGACGCACTGTGCCAAAGCCGAACCAGAGCCGCAGAGCCCGGTCGTCCACCACCACGGTGAGCGTCGAGAACAGAGTGAGCATCACCGCCGCGATCGCCACGACGGCGCCCGAGAGCGCGAGAGACACTGTCCCCTGAGACTCGGTGAACGCCACGAGCGTGAGTTCCGCCAGCACGACGGCGACGACCAGGACGATCAGCGTCCATGCGATCTGCGTATGACGGTACCGTTCGTTCATCGTCGGCTGCCTTGCGGCGTGCTCCAGGGTCGGGCAGAAGCGTACACCGCCCCGCCCTTCGACGTAGACTCCCCTCATGCAGATCGCATTCCTCGGCGACAGTCTCACGGAAGGCTGGCCCGGCGCCGCCTACTTCCCACTCCTGCAGAAGCGGATGCCCCAGCCCGTGCTGCTGAACCTGGGACGCGCCGGCGACAGCGTCGCCGACCTGCTGCTCCGCGCGACGCACCGCGGCCTTGACCCGGTCGACTTAGCGTTCATCTGGGTCGGGGTCAACGACGCAGTCATGGGCGCGTGGGACGCGGCCGGCGATGGGGCCGGCAGCGACTGGGGCTGGGCCGAGCGGCGGGCGCGCATCAGCGGCGACTACGAGGAGCTCGTCGTCTGGACGGCCGCGCGAGCCTCACGGATCGTGTGTGTGCGGCCGACAGTCCTGGAGGCGGACGGCTCGGTGTGGCAAGCGCACGCCGACGAGCTG
>JAPLCL010000415.1 GCA_026392265.1 Actinomycetota bacterium | reverse complement strand
CGAGCCGCCGCCCAGATCGGGGAGGTTGACCATCGGGTAGCCCATGTTGCGGCCGATAGCGGCGTTGGACATGGCGATCGCCCAGATGAGCGGCTTGGTGGAGGAGAGGTGCAGCTTGCTGTGCAGCGGCGCGTTGTAGTGGTAGGTGCCGCGGAAGATCAGGTTGCCCATGATCATGTAGCACGTGGCCGTGACGGCGACGCCTTCGGCGCCGCCGGCGTAGCCGCCGAACAGTGGCGTCGACGTGGAGCCGATGTTGGCGCTGATGCTGTTGTAGAAGGCCACCTTCTGCAGCGCCTCGTAGCCGACGACCATCTCGGAGAGAAAGTCGATGAGGAAACCGTCGCTGGGGCGCAGGCCGAAGTCGGGGTAACTGGCCGCGAACATCGAGGCAGGCTGCGATGCCGCCGAGATGCCGTTGATGATCGGCAGGCCGGCGCGGCCGGAGCGGCGGATGCCCTCGCGGGCCAGGCGCACGGTCTTGCAGGCGGCGAGGATCTCCTGCGGCGAGCGCACGCGGGAGTCCTTGCCGCGCAGATGCAGGATCGACGGCACGCTGACCGAGTCGACGATGGTGAACGATGCCATCTTCTCGACGGTATCCATGAAGATCTGCTCGTCGGTGGTGTAGATGCCGCCGCCGACGTGCACCCACGGGCGGTCGTCGGTGGTATCTGGGCGCCGCCCGTACATGGTCTTGCGCTCGCGATCCTCGCCGAAGGTCGCGCTCTTTGGCGCCTGCGAGCAGGCGAGCAGGATCTCCTCGCGCGTGAACTGCATCACGCGGTTGGTCTCGGGGCAGTACGCGCCGGCCTCGGCGAGGAGATCGACGGCCGCCTGAAAGACGCGGTCGGTGAGGTCGTCGTCGGTGTTGATGATGGTCTCTTTGTCCCACTTGACCTTGTGGCGTGCGATCACCGCGGCGAGCGTGGGGACGTAGCGCTTCATGTAGTAGTCGGTCTCGGAGATCAGCGGCCCTACTTCGGCGCGGTCGAATACTTCGATCAGGTCGATCATGTCGTTCTCCTCAGGATGCGGGTTCGGCGGTCGGCTTAGAGGCGCCGGTCACGACACCAGGCTGGTGGCCAGGACGACGGCATCGTAGGCGCTGCCGCTCCAGCCGTCGGCGCCGATCGTGTCGGCCCACTCCTTGGTGGTCGCGCCGCCACCCACGATGACCTTGTACTTGTCGCGCGTGCCCTGATCCTTGAGCGCGTCGATGACGTCCCTCTGGCCGATGAGCGTCGTGGTGAGAAGCGCCGAGATGGCGATGATATCGGCGTCGACCTCGTTGGCCTTGTCGATGAACTTGAAGAGGTCGACATCGATGCCGAGGTCGTGGACCTCGAACCCGGACGTCTCGAAGAGGAGCTTGAGGATGTTCTTGCCGATCGAGTGGAGGTCGCCCTTCACCGTGCCGATCACGATGGTGCCCTTCTTTTCGTCCGCGCCGCCGGCTGCCTTGATCGCCGGTTCGAGCACGCCCATCGCCGACTGGAAGGCCAGCGCGGCCTGCATGAGCTCGGGCAGGAAGATATCTTCGCATTCGAACTGCTCGCCGATGACGTTGAGGCCGGGCAGCAGGCCCTTGTCGATGACCTCGCGCGGGTCCATCCCCTCGGCCAGAGCCTTGTTGACGGCCTCGAGGACGGCATCCGCATCCTGATCGACGATCGACTGCTTGAGCTGTTCGTGCGTGGTCTCGTTTCCCATCACGTGCACCCCTTGTTCTCGTGTCTTGATGTGATCGTATGGAGAGTTGGCGGGCGGCTTCGGCGCCGCGCGGCGGGCGCCGTTAGGCGTCGCCCTCAGGCTCGACCCAGGTGGCGTCGCCGGCGACCAGGCCGGGGAACTCGGCGCGGATCCGCGCGTCCAGCTCGGGCGCCCAGACGGCCGCGTTGGGCTGCGACAATATGCCGCGGGCCACGGCGCGCGCGCGGCTCTGGGCGTCCGGCCGCCCGGCCGCCTCCCACTGGGCGCGCATGCCACGGTCGGCGACCTTGGGGAAGAGCGCCGTGGTCTTCATCAGCGACTTGGTGTGCTTGCTCTTCATGAAGTCGCCGCCCGGGCCCGCCTGGGCGATGACGTCGAGGGCGAGGCTGTCCTCGCTGAACTCCAGGCCGCGCACGACGCGCTTGTTCATGAGGGCGATCTCGTCGTCGACCACGGCTTTGCCGAAATCGAAGGCCATGAGCGAGCTGA
>JAPLCL010000177.1 GCA_026392265.1 Actinomycetota bacterium | reverse complement strand
GAGCACGGCGCCGGCGCGATGGGCGCCGTGCTCAGCCTGGACGCGGCGCTGAGCGACAGGCTGGAGCGTGAGATCCTGCGCCTTTCGCAGCGGCTGCAGATCGGCGTCGACAACGTCACCATCATCGACTGCCCATCGATCGAGTCCGCGATCGAGCTCGTGAACGCCTTCGGCCCCGAGCACCTTGAGCTGCACGTCGCCGACACCGGCGAACTGCTGAAGCAGGTCCGCTGCGCCGGGGCGGTCTTCCTTGGGCGGCACGCCGCGACGGCGTTCGCCGACTACGCGGCGGGCACCAATCACGTGCTGCCCACCGGCGGCTCGGCGCGCTTCAGCCAAGGGCTGTCCGTCGACGCCTTCGTGCGCCGCGTCGGCGTCGTCGAGATAGACGCGCAGAGCGCTCGCGCGCTCGCGCCGCTCGTGTCGACCATCGCGCGCGAAGAGGGACTGCGCGCACACGCGCTCTCCGCCGAGTTGCGCGGCGGCATCTCGAGCGAGCTGCGCGAGTAGCGCGGGGCGCGCTCACGCCATGGACGAGCAGCCCTCGAAAGATCGCCTGACACACGACGCGAGCGGGCTCACGCCCGGGGAGCGCGCTGCGGCGCGGGCGCGCCGCCGGCAGCAGCTGCGCCGCCGGCGGCTGGTCGCGCTCGGCGCCCTGGCCGCCATCGTCATTCTGCTGATCGTCCTCGTCTCGCTGGCTGTGCGCGGGTGCGGCGGCGACGGGTCGGCCGGCGCTTCCGCCGGCAAGCCGTCGCCCAAGCCCACCGAGCTGCGCACGCCGACGGCCGCCGACCCCCTCCGCCTGGGCGCCTACGGCGAGTCGGTCGGCGGCGGCATGCTCCTCGGCCTCAAACTGCTCACCGAGGGCCGCAAGGACATCGCCGTGCACCGCTTCGTCAAGGTGGCGAGCGGGCTCACCCGCCCGGACTTCTTCGATTGGCCCGCCTACCTCAAGCAGGACATCGACAAGCGCAAGCGGCCCTTCGACGCCGTGGCGCTCATGTTCGGCGCCAACGACGGGCAGGACACGAAGGTCGACGGCAAGCAGCTCATCTTCGGCAGCGGCTCGTGGAAGGCGATGTACGCGCAGCGCGTCGGCGCTGTGATGGACCTCTATCTTGAGCGCGGAGTGAAGCGCGTGTGCTGGGTCGGCATGCCGCGTATGGGCATCGGCTGGTTCAACAAGCGCATGGAACTGATGAACGGCATCTACAAGGCGGAGGCCGCGAAGAGGGCGCCGCAAGTCGAGTACATCGACGCCTGGACGATCGTCGATGCGCCGGCCGACACGTACCAGGCGAAGTACCGGCAGACCGACGGCGTGCACATGACCGTTGAGGGCGGCCTCAAGACCGCGCAGGCCGTGCTCGATGTCATCGCCCCCGAGTGGCACATGCCGCCGTTCAAGTAGAGTGCTGGGAGCGCCTCCGCTTCCGATAGGATTGCTGCGATGGCCTCTCCCGCGACGATGACGCACGACTCGCGCCGTATGGCGATCATCGCCGATATCCTGCTTTTCAGCGTGGCCATCTTCTGGGGCGCCAACTTCGTCGTCATCAAGTCGGCCGTGGAGCGCACGAGCGTGATCGCCGGAGGCAGCATCGTCGCCGGCACGATGCTCTACCTGCTGCTGCGTTACGTGGTCGCCACCGGCGTCTTCGCCGCGGCGCAGCCCAAGAGCTGGCTCAAGGCCTCGCGGCGCGACTGGAAGATGGGCGGTCTGCTCGGTTTCTTCTACCTGACCGCCCTCATCTTGCAGACCATCGGGCTGCAGCGCACCTCGCCCGGCGTCTCGGGCTTCATCACGGGGATGAGCGTCGCCATGGTCCCGTTTCTCTACTGGGCCGTGGCGCGCCGCTCACCGGGCAAGTGGCAGATCGTCGGCGCGATCGTCGCCACCATCGGCTTGGGGGCGCTCTCGCTGCAGGGCGACTTCTCCATCCGCTGGGGCGATGCCCTCACCCTCCTCGCCACCCTGTTCTACGCCTTGCACATCATGACCACGGGGTTCTTCGCGCCGAAGGTGCATCCGTCCACGCTGGCCGTCACGCAGATGATCACGTCGACGGCGGCACTCGCCGTGCTCACCCCGTTCTTCGTCCACATCACGCTCGACCTGCCCTGGCAGGTGTGGGCCGCCGTCGTGTGGACGGCCCTGAGCGGCACCATCTACGCCTTCTTCATCCAGAGCTGGGCGCAGCGCTACACGACCTCCACGCACGCCGCCATCCTGCTGGGCTTTGAGGCCGTCTTTGCGGCCATGGCCGGCATCGCCTTCGGCATGGACTCGGTGACCTGGCGGTTACTGGTGGGCGGCTCGCTGATGCTCAGCGGCGTGTTCATCGTGGAGCTGCTGCC
>JAPLCL010000417.1 GCA_026392265.1 Actinomycetota bacterium | reverse complement strand
CGGCCGGCGTGGCAGCGGGCGGCCTCGCTGCCGTGATCATGGTGCTTCCCATCATCCGTCTGCGCGCCGTCTACGCGGCTCTGCTGACCTTTGCGCTCGCGGAAGTCGTGCGCCTGCTCATTCTCGCCGACGGTACCGGGTTCACCGGCGGCAGATCCGGTCTGTCGGGCATCCCGGGGCTGTTCGATCGCCTCTCGGATTCGGGGAGCCTGCGCGCCTCCTTCTGGCTTGTGCTGGTGCTCTCCGCGGCGGTCATGCTCGTCGTGCGCGGCATGATGGACTCGCCGTTGGGCAGGGGCAGCGACCGGCGCCGTCAGGCCATCGCGGCGACCCTCATCTCCGGCCTCGTGGCAGGTCTCGCCGGCGGGCTGTACGCGACCTTCTACCACGGCATCACGCCGAGCTTCATGGCGCTCGGCCCCCTGGGTCTCCTCCTGATCACGGTCATTGTCGGCGGTCTGGGGACGGTGCGCGGCCCGGTCATCGGCGCCTTCGTCGTCACCATCATCAGCGAACTGCTTCACGACACCGTCCTGTGGCGGCTTCTCGTGCTCGGCGCCCTGCTCTTCCTCGTCCTCACGTTGTGGCCGGCCGGGCTCGACGGGCTTCTCCAGCGCGCCCTCGACAAGATCCGTGCCTGGAGGAAGGGCGGCAAGAAGACCTGACGTCGACGCGGCCAGGCGGCGGCGTTGTGCCTTGCCCGGCGCGGCCGCATACTGCAGGCAGTCCTCCAAGGAAGGGAATCTCCATGCCGGTTCGCACACTCCGCCGTCTCGCCGTCTGCGCGGCGGCTGCCGCGCTCACGGTCTCGGCAGCGGCTTGCGGCGCCACGAGCTCGACGCCGTCGAGCTCGGCCTCGCCGAGCCCCACGGCCGCCGCCGGCACCAAGACCATCACGTACTCCCGGGTCATCGACCTCCAGCACGTGATCAGCCCGGACATCCCGCTGTGGCCCGGTGATCCCAAGGTCGTATTCAAGACCGTCGCCACGATGGAGAAGGACGGCTACTACCTGCGCAGCTTCACCATCGGCGAGCACAGTGCCACGCACATGAACGCGCCCAACAGCTTCATCGCCGGCGACAAGCGCTCCATCACGAGCTATGAGGCGGAGCAGCTCGTGGTGCCGGCGGCGGTCATCGACGCGCGCGAGCAGTGCGCCGCCGACCCGGACTACCAGCTCAGCAAGCAGGACGTGCTCGACTGGGAGGCCGTCAAGGGCCAGCTGACCCCCGGCACCTTCGTGATCATGTATACGGGCTGGCAGGACAAGTGGAACGACCCCAAGGCCTTCTTCAACATCGACGGCCAAGGGAACCTCCACTTCCCCGGGTTCGCGGGAGACACGACGACGTGGCTCTTGAGCGACCGGCAGATCGCCGGAGTGGGCATCGACACGCACGGCGTTGACCCCGGCCTCGACACGAGCTACGCGACCAACACGCAGACGACCGGGGCCCACAAGATCGTCATCGAGTGCCTGGGGAACCTTGACCAGCTGCCGGCCACCGGGGCGACGCTGGTGCTGGGCATCCTGCGCCTCAAGGACGGTTCGGGCTCGCCGCTCAGCGTCATGGCGTTCGTGCCCTGAGCGCTCGGCGCCGGCTCGGCGCCGGCCCGGTATCGCCGGGAGGTAACATAAGAAACAGGCTGTTTCCTATCTTACTGATCCGCACTACTCCGCCGGGTGGCTCTTTCCGGTATCACCTCGGCGGAGCCAGTCGTTACGGCAGCGTCGCGACCGCGCGCTCGATGAGCTGGATGAGCGGCGCCGGATACACGCCGAAGACGATGAGGAAGGCGGTGAGCGCGGCGAGGACGGCGGCGGAGCCGCCGCCGACCGCCGCGCCCACGGCGTCCGCGTTCTCGTCCGGCTGCCGCACCCACATCGCCACCACGATCCGCGTGTAGTAGTACAGGCCGATGGTGCTCGTCAGCACCAGGACGATGATCAGCGCCCACAGCGCTGCGCCGGCGCCGGCCGTCACCACGTAGAACTTGCCCATGAAGCCCACGGTCAGCGGCATCCCGGCCAGCGAGAAGAGGGCCACGGTGAAGGCAACGGCCGTCCAGCGCCGCGTGCGCGCGAGTCCGCGGTAGTCGTCCATCGACTCCGCATCGCGCTCCGGCGTCGACAGCGCCGCGACGACCCCGAAGGCCACCAGCGTTGTGGCGAAATACGCCACGAGGAAAAACGTCACGGCGACCGCGGCCTGCTCCCCAGCGGCGAGGAACGCCACCAGCAGGTACCCGAGGTTGGCGATCGACGAATAGGCGAGGATGCGCTTGACGTTGTCCTGGCGCAGGGCGAGCAGGTTGCCGGCGACCATGGAGGCGATGGCGACGGCGGCGAACACGAGGAACAGCGATGAGCCGGTATCGAGGCTCACCGGCCAGAAGTAGCGCAGGAGCAGCGCGAGCACGGCGCCTTTGGAGACCGTCGCCACGTAGGCACCGACCGGCGCCGGCGCGCCCTGGTAGACGTCCGGCGTCCACATGTGGAAGGGCACGACGGCGAGCTTGAAGCCCACCCCGACGAGGATCAGCACGATGCCGAGCGCGACCACGACGTCCTGGCCGCCGAGGCCGGCGCTGAGGATCGGCGCCAGACCGCTCGCGGTCATCGTCCCCGTCTCGGCGTACACCAGCGCCATGCCGAACACGAGGAAGGCCGAGGTCGCGCCGGCGAGCACCAGGTACTTGACCGCCGCCTCCACGAACTGATCGCGGTAGATGGGATACACGATGAGCGCGTACAGCGAGACGCTGAGGATCTCAAGCCCGAGGAAGAACGACGCGAAGTGGGTGCTGGCGACGAGCACCGCGCCACCGAGCGTGGCGGTCAGCAGGAGCATGTAGTACTCCTCGGGGTGCACGTGGCGGCGCTGCAGGTAGCTCCACGACAGGATCGCGACCGCGGCCGTAGCCACCGTCAGGAGGCCGATGTAGAACAGGGCGTAGGTGTCGAAGGACAGAAGTGGCGTGACCTGACGGCCGGTCCGGGTGGCGGCGACGAACAGGGAGACGATCGTCGCCGCCAGGCCGACCAGCGTGAGCGCCAGCGCCAGGGCGTGCGAGCGGTAGAAGGCGGCCGCGAGCATGACCACCACCGGTGTGACCGTGAGCGCGATGAGCGGAAGCAGCGTGATGAGGTCGCCGCTGGTCATTGCCCGTCGTCCGCCGTCGCGCCGTCGACGATCATCGTCTGGGCCGCGCTCGCCGCCTCAGGAGACAGCGGGCTCCCCGCGGTCATCTGTTGCGCGGCGGTCACGGTCTGCCGGGCGGTCGCGATCAGCGGCTGCGGGTAGAAGCCGATCACCACGAGGGCGGCGATCAGGGCGGCGTACATCGCGGTCTCGCGAGGCACGAGATCGTCGAAGCGCAAGGCATGCGTCTCCTGGCCCTGGAAGGCGCGCTGCATCATCCACAGCGCGTACACCGTGGCGACAACCAGACCGACGGCGCCCAGGACCGCCGCCCATCTGCTCACCTGCCAGGTGCCGACGAGGATCAGGAACTCGGCGACGAAGTTGCCGAGGCCGGGCAGACCGAGCGAGGCGAGGGCGAAGAACATCGCCGTGCCGCCCATCCGCGGGGCGACGGCCCAGAGACCGCCCATCTTGGCCATGTCCCGGGTGTGGATGCGGTCCTGCAGGGTGCCAACGAGGATGAAGAGCGCGCCCGTGGAGAGGGCGTGGCAGACGATCTGCACTACCACGCCCTGCAGGGCCAGCGTGTTCCAGGCGAAGATGCCGAGGAGCACGAAGCCCATGTGGCTCACACTCGTGTACGCGACGAGGCGCTTCAGGTCGGTCTGCGCGTAGGCCATGATCGCGCCGTAGATGATGCCGATCACGGCGAGGATCATACCGATGGTACGAAAGTCGTACACGGCCTGCGGGAAGAGCGGCACCATGAAGCGGATCATCCCGTAGGCACCGATCTTGATGAGCACCCCGGCGAGGATCACCGAGCCGGCCGTGGGCGCCTCGGTGTGGGCGTCGGGCAGCCAGGTGTGCAGCGGGAACGCCGGCAGCTTGACGGCGAAGGCGGCGAAGAAGCCGAGCATCAGCAGGAAGGCCGTCCCGGACGGCATCTGCGTGCCCAGCAGCTGCGTGAAATCGAACGTGTACACGCCGGTGGCACGCCCGTGGATGAAATACAGCGCCAGGATGGCGATCAGCATGAGCAGCCCGCTGGCCTGCGTGAAGATGAAGAACTTGATGGCCGCGTACACGCGTCGCTCGTGGCCCCAGAGGGCGATCACGAAGTACATCGGGATGAGCATCATCTCGAAGAAGAAGTAGAAGAGGAACAGGTCGAGCGAGAGGAACACGCCCGCCAGCGCCGCGGTGGTCCAAAGGATCATGAAGTGGAAGAAGCCGACGCGCGCGGTGATGCCGCGCCAGGAGGCGAGTACCGCCAGCAGTCCCATGGCGAAGGTGAGGACGAGCATGATGAGGGTCAGGCCGTCTTCGGCGAGGAAGAAGCTGATGCCGAGCGGCGCGATCCACGTGGCGTGGACGTCGGCGAGCCACGTCCCCTGGACGAGGCCGGCGGCGCCGGGGCCGTGAGCCACGAAAGCGGCCTTGAGCGCCCCGGCTTGCGACACCCACTGCCAGGTCACCAGAGCCAGGGGCAGGGCGGTGCCGGCGAGCGCGACCCAGCGCGCCAGATCTGGGCGGGACCGCGAGACGAGCCACGCGAGCGGCGCCGCGACGGCCGGGATGAGGATGTACCAAAGGAGGATCATCCCGGCCTCACCTCAGCACCACGAAGGCGACGATGACCGCGAGGCCGACCCCGGCCACGCCGATGTAGACGCGAAGCTGGCCGTTCTGTGAGGCGCTGAGCGCCCGCCAAGCCTGCAGGTTGAGCCAGGCGATGCCCGAGAACGCGGGCTCCACAAGGTCGCCCCGGGCGACCCGCGCGAACCACTTCACGGGGATCACGAAGACGTGCTCGTACAGCCAGTCGAAGCCCCAGCCGTTGAGCCAGAACGTCTGCACGTCGTGCGGCGTGGGCCGCGCGGCGAAGCGCGCGAGCGCGGCCCGGCTCTCGACCAGCCACACCGTGGCCAGGGCGACGCCGACGACGGCGATCAGAGAAGTGAGCAGCGCGGCGACGCCCGTGTAGGCGAAGCTGCCGGCGACCGTCTGCGTCACCGGCAGAGCCGTGTCGAGGAAGGTCTCGAACGGGTGGAAGCCGCCCATCCAGCCCGGCAACCAGACGAACCCGCCGACCACGGAGAGCACGGAGAGCACGACGAGCGGCAGCTTCATGCGCCAGCGCGGGTGGAGCGTCACCGGGGTCTGCTGCTCGCCGAAGAAGACCACGAAGACCAGGCGGAACGCGTAGATCGAGGTGAGCAGTGAGCCCGCCAGCGCGCCGAGCCAGAGCCAGGCGTTGCCGTCGACCGCGCCGAGGCTGGTCTCGATGATCAGATCCTTGCTGTAGAAGCCGTCCGTGATCAGCGGCAGGGCGGAGAGCGAGGCGGCGCCGATGATGAACGCCCAAAAGGCCGTGGGCAGCTTGCGCCGCAGACCGCCCATCTTGAAGATGTCGTGCTCGCCGCCGAGCGCCTCGATGACGACGCCCGCCGCGAGGAAGAGCAGCGCCTTGAAGAAGGCGTGCGTCATGAAGTGGAAGATCGCGGCGCTCCAGCCGGCGACCCCGAGCGCCAGGAACATGTAGCCGATCTGGCTCATCGTGGAGTAGGCGAGGACGCGCTTGATGTCGTGCTGGGCCAGAGCGCTGAAGCAGGCATACAGCAGGGTCACGGTACCGATGATGGCGACCGCGAGGCGTACGTCCGGGGCGAGCGTGAACAGCACGTTGGTACGCGCGATGAGGTACACGCCGGCCGTGACCATGGTGGCGGCGTGGATGAGGGCGCTGACCGGGGTGGGGCCGGCCATGGCGTCCGGCAGCCAGGTCTGCAGCGGCAGCTGCGCCGACTTACCCACGGCGCCGCCGAGCAGCAGGGCGGCCGCGGCGACGGCGACGCCGGAGCCGGCCGCCCAGTTCTTGGCGGCGCCGGCCATCAGCGGCTGGATTTCGAGGGTGTGCAGTTGCGTGAATAGCAGGAAGAGGCCGACGATCAGGGCGGTGTCGCCGACGCGCGTGACGATGAAGGCCTTGCGCCCGCAGTACACGTTCTGCACGTCCTTCTGCCAGAAGGCGATGAGCAGGTAGCTGCACATGCCGACGCCTTCCCAGCCGAGGTAGAGCAGCAGCAGGTTATCGGCGAGCACCAGCACGAGCATGGAGGCGACGAACAGGTTCATGTACATGAAGAAGCGCGTGAACCCCTCGTCGCGCTCCATGAACTCCGTGGAGTAGAGGTGGATGAGGAAGCCGACGAAGGTGATGACGACCATGAAGACCACGCTCATGGCGTCGAGGTAGAAGGCGATCTGCGGCGCCAGTCCTCCGGTGTCGAACCACGTCCAGAGCACTTGGCGATAGGCGTCGCCGGGTGGCGGCGAGGTGATGAAGGAGACAGCGATCAGGATCGCCACCACGGCCGACAGGCCGACGGAGCCGGCGCCGATCAGCGCTGTGGCGCGGCGGCTGAGGTGCCGGTTCAGCAGCAGGAGCACGACGAAGCCGGCGGCGGGCAGGGCGGGGACGATCCACAGGAGCTGCAGCATCCCCTACCCCTTCATCTCGTCGGCGTCGTCGACGTCCAGCCGCCCGAGGCTCTGGCGGAAGCGGATGGCGAGCGCCAGACCCACGGCGACCTCGGCCGCCGCCATGGCCAGGACGAAGAGGAACATGACCTGGCCATCCGCGCTGCCCCAGCGCGCTCCGGCCACGACGAAGGCGAGGCCGGCGGCGTTGAGCATGATCTCGATGCAGGCGAGCGCGACGATGAGGTTGCGCCGCGTGAGCAGGCCGACGAAGCCGATGACGAAGAGGATGGCGGCCAGGATGAGGCCGTGATCGAGCGACACGGCCGCCATCAGGCCTCGCCGCCTTCGTTCGCCCGTGTATCCGGCGCCTCGCCGGCAGGCTGCGGCTCGTCGAGGCCCGGGCTCTCGGGTTGCGAGGCGATGTGCCGCGCGCCGATGAGCGCCGCGAGCAGCAGCATCGAGGCGAGCTCCACGCCGAGCACGTAGGGCCCGAAGAGCGCCGCGCTGACCTGCTGCGGGCCGACCTCGCCGGCGTGCAGGGCGTGGTTGGTGAGGCCGATCCCGTAGATGAGCTCGGCCAGCAGCACGGCGATCAGCACCAGCGGCCCGATCCAGGCGCTGCGCGGCACGCGCAGCGGCGCGTCGGCGCTGACGTTGAGCAGCATCACGGCGAAGACGAACAGCATCATGATCGCGCCCGCGTAGACGATCACTTCGAGGGCCGCCACGAACGGCGCGCCCAGCGTGTAGAACACCACGGCCACGGCGAACAGCGACACCACGAGGTACAGCAGCGCGTGCACGAGATTGGAGCGCGTGATCACGAGGACGGTCGCGATGATGGCCACGGCGGCGGCGATGTAGAACAGGGCGGTCATGGCAGCAGCCCATGGACGTCGACTGGCGGGGCCTCGCGCTCTGCCTCGCCCTTGTCCTTGCCGCCGATCGCCAGCCCGGCGACGCAGTAGAAGTCGTAGTCGTGGTACTTGCCGGGTCCGGCGATCAGCAGGTCTTCCTTCTCGTAGACCATGTTGGGGCGCTCGTACTCGCACATCTCCACGTCGGGGGTGAGCTGGATCGCGTAGGTGGGGCAGGCGTCCTCGCAGAAGCCGCAGAAGATGCAGCGCGAGAAGTTGATGCGGAACCAGGCGGGATAGTGGCGTCCGGTCTCATCGGTCGTGGCCTGCAGCGCGATGCAGTCCACCGGGCAGACGACAGCGCAGAGATAGCACGCCACGCAGCGCTCTTCGCCCGCGGGGTCGCGGGACAGGATGATGCGGCCGCGATACCGCGGCGGCAGGTACACCATCTCGTCGGGGTACTGGATCGTGTCGCGGCGATGAAACGCGTGCCCGATGACGGCGCCCAGGCCCTGCAGCGTGGAGACCACCGTGCGCACGACGCGCGGCGCCAAGGGCTGCCCGCGCCGCGCCCGGCGCCCGGCTTGCACCACGTCGGTGGTGAGCGGCGGATGCGTTTGAGGCGGTGCGTCCATGGTCTGCATCCTCAGGTGTGGCGCGCCACCACGATGGCGCCGGTCACGAGCAGATTGACGAGGCTGAGCGGCAGCATGACCTTCCAGCCGAGCTCCATGAGCTGATCGTAGCGCGGCCGCGGAAACGTGCCGCGCACGATGATGAAGAAGCTGATGAAGATGCCGGTCTTGATGAGGAACCACACGAGGCCCGGCAGCCAGGGTCCCAGCCAGCCGCCGAAGAACAGGGTCGCGATGAGCGCCGAGATGAGCGTCACGGCGATGTACTCGCCGACGAGGAACATGCCGAACTTCATCCCCGAGTACTCGGTGTGGTAGCCGGCCACCAGCTCACTGTCGGCTTCGACGAGGTCGAAGGGCAGGCGCCGCGTCTCGGCGAGTCCGGCGACGAGGAACACGACGAAGCCGATGAACTGCGGGCCGATGTTCCAGAGCCCGCGCTGGCTCTCGACGATCTGCGTGAGGCTGAAGGAGCCGGCGATGAGGATGACGCCGACCAGCGAGAGCCCCATGAAGACCTCGTAGCTCACCATCTGCGCGGCGGCGCGCAGGCCGCCGACCAGCGAGTACTTGCTGCGCGACGACCAGCCGGCGAGGACCACGCTGTACACGGCCAGCGACGACATCGCGAGCACGAACAGCAGGCCGACGTTGAGATCGGCGATCACGATCCCGTCGGCCACCGGCACGACGATGAACGAGAGCAGCGCTGTGGCCATGACGATCGCCGGCGCGACCACGAACACGCGCTTGTCCGCGAACGGCGGGACCCAGTCCTCTTTGAACAAGATCTTGAAGGTGTCGGCCAGCACTTGCAGGAGCCCGGCGGGGCCGACCCGGTTGGGGCCGTAGCGGTCCTGGATCACGCTGAGCAGACGCCGTTCGTACCAGATGAGGCCGGCGGAGATCGTGAGCACCACGATGAGCACGCCGAGCACCGTGACCAGCTGGCCGATCCACGCCGG
>JAPLCL010000243.1 GCA_026392265.1 Actinomycetota bacterium | reverse complement strand
ACGTGCGCCCAGTCGTTACCGCCACCGGCGTCGCCAGAGGTCGCGCTCAGCGAGGCCGAGACTCGGGCGCCGTCAGTGGCGGGCACGCCGCTGGTGGTCGCCGGCGCGGAGCAGGCGCCGAGGAGGGCGGCGACGACGAGCAGGCAGGTGGTCCACGCGCACGCCGCCGCGACGTGCGCGCTCGTCGCGGACTGCGTCGATCGATAGCGTGCACCGGTGCCCAAGGGTCCCTCCCGCTTCAAGGAGACTGTAGCACCCGGGTCGCGGCGCTGCGACACGGCTGCCGCCGTGGATGTACGCTTGCCCGGCAGTGTCAGGCCCGGAGCCGAGGAGGTCACCGCTCGTGAAATATCGCCGCATGCCCATTGAGGAAGAATCGCCCGAACAGCTGGGCTACGACAAGATCCGCTTCAATCTCACCGAGAGCTCCGTGCGCGACCGCTCGCTGGCCGGCCTCGGCATCGAGATCGGCGACATGATCCTCTTCTACGGCGGTCACCTCGGCAACGACACGTTTCGCGAGCTGATCGCCGCGCAGAGCGGCGGGGCGGGCGGCGGCGTGGGCCGTGACGACGTGCTCGTCACGGCGGGCGCCGCCCAGGCGCTCTTCATCATCGCCACCTCGCTGCTCGACAAGGGCGACCACCTCGTCGTCATCCGCCCCAACTACGCCACCAACATCGAGACGCCGCGGGCCATTGAGGCCGACATCAGCTACCTAGATCTCACCTTCGAGGACGGCTTTCGCATCGACCCCGACAAGCTCATGGCGCTGGTCACGCCGCGCACGAAGTACGTGAGCATCACGCTGCCGCACAACCCCACCGGGGTGACCATGAGCGAGGCCGACCTGCGCAGCGTCGTCGGCCGGGTCGAGGCTGCCGGCTGCCGGCTGCTCGTCGACGAGACCTACAGGGAGATGACGTTCGGCGACCCACTGCCTGTGGCCGCAACGCTGAGCGACTGCGCCATCAGCGTCAGCTCGCTTTCCAAGACCTACGGCATCCCCGGCATCCGCAGTGGCTGGCTCGTCTGCCGCGACCGTGAGCTCATGACGACGTTCCTCTCAGCCAAGGAGCAGATCGGCATCTGCGGCAGCGTGGTGGACGAGGAGATCGCGGCGCGCGCCTTCGCGCAGCGTGACACCTGGCTACCGCAGATCAATGCCTTCATCCACGGCCGCTTCGAGATGGTCAGCAGTTGGATCGCCGGCGAGGAGCTCATGGAGTGGGTGGAGCCGCGCGGCGGCTGCGTGTGCTTCCCCCGCATCAAGCCGGACGTCCCGGTGGACGTGGACGAGTTCTACCGCGTGCTCAACGACCGGCACGGCGCTTATGTGGGCCCTGGCCACTGGTTCGAGCAATCACGGCGCCACATGCGCGTCGGCTACGGCTGGCCGCTGTCCGATGAGCTGGAGGGTGGCCTGGCCGCCATCTCCGCGTCGGCACGGGCGGCCCTGAGCATGTGAGGTGTGACCGTGGAGCACACCTCCGCGCAGTTCGCAACCGCCGATGGCCTCCTGCTCTTGCGACAGGCGTGGCGCCCCGAAGGTGAGCCGGCCGCCGTGCTCGCCGTGGTCCACGGGTACGGCGAGCACGGCGGCCGCTACCGCGGTCTCGCCGAAGAGATGGCGGCGCGCGGCTACGCCGTGCATGTGTACGACCTGCGCGGCCACGGCCGCTCGGGCGGCCGCCGCGGGCATCTGGGCCGCTTCGCCGACTACCTCGACGACACGGCTGTCTACCTGGAGGCCGTGCGCGGGGAACATCGTGGGCAGCCGCTGTACCTGCTCGGCCACAGCCTCGGCGGGCTCATCGCCACCGCGTACGTCGAGGACCGACCGGCCGACGCTCTGGCCGGTCTCGTCCTCTCGTCGCCGTTCCTGCGTCTCGGCATGCCCGTGCCGCCGCTCAAGCTCGGCGCCGCGCGGCTGCTCTCGATCGTCGCGCCGACCGTGAACGTCGGCAACACGGTGGTCGCGGCTGCGCTCTCACACGATCAGGACGTCGTCAGGGCCTACGGCACCGACCCGCTGAACCACCACGTGGCCACCGCGCGGTGGGCCGCCGAGGCGGTGGCCGCGCAGGGCGCGGCACTCTCGGCGGCCAGCGGCATCCGCCTGCCGTTCTTGCTGCTGTACGGCGACGCCGACGCGGTCGCCGATCCGCAGGCCGCCCGTGAGCTTTTCGCGCGCGTCGTCTCCGCGGACAAGACGATGCACTGCTACGAGGGCTATTTCCACGAGATCTTCAACGAGACGGGCCGCGCCGCGGTGTTCGCCGATCTCGCGGCCTGGCTCGAGGCGCGGGCGCCGGCCGGAGGTGCCGACTAGCCGACCGCCGGCCGGCCCACGGTGGTCATGTAGACCACCGGTTCCTCGTCCTCGTCGACGCCCAGCAGGGCCGCCGCCTCGTCGTCGAAGAAGGCGGCGATCTGGCAGCTTCCAAGACCCAGGGCTACGGCGGCGAGGGCGACGTTCTCGGCGATGTGCCCGGCATCCAGGAAGATGTAGCGCGCGAAGCGCTGGCCGTACTTCCAGCGCGAGCGCTCGAGCACGGCCGTCCACACGAACACGGCGTCGGCCTCGGCGGCGAT
>JAPLCL010000200.1 GCA_026392265.1 Actinomycetota bacterium | reverse complement strand
GCTTGCCCCGCAGGAGGTCGCGCAGCGCCAGGTAGAGGCCGATGAAGAAGCCGAACACGAGGACGCCTATGCCCACGACCTCGAAGCTCCGCGAGACGGCGTCCATGATCTCCTTGAAGTCCACCTGCCACCCCTTCCGCGCCGGTCTTAGTGATGGAAGCCGCCGAGGTCCCTGTCATGGACCGGCACCTTCAGCTTCTCGTGGATCTTGACCTTCATTCTGAGGTCCTCGAGCAGCATGTCGGCCACGTCCATCGTGAAGCCGCGGCGCACCACGACGCGCAGCACCGCCAGATCCTCCGTATTCTTCGGGAACGTGTAGGCCGGTACCTGCCAGCCGCGCTCGCGCAACGCCGCCGAGACGTCGAAGACCGTGAAGTTCGCGACGTCGTCCTTGAGCTTGAAGGCGAACACCGGCAGCGCGTCACGCTTGGTGAGCAGTTCGAACGGCCCCATCTTCGCGTGTCCGGCACTACCTAGCCGAGCGCACCTTCGCTTGAACCGCTGCGGCCGGCTTGGCTAGTCTGCCTGTTCGCCCTCCTGCATCACCCGGCCGAGATCCTCCTTTGTCAGGTCGAGCTCGTTGGCGATGCGCCGCTGGGCCCCGGCCAGCACCTGCTCGACGTGCTCGAGCAGAGCCGCGTCGCCAACCACGGCCAGCGCCACCTCGTGCTCGCCCAGGGCGGCGCCCAGTTCCTCGGCCTCGGCCTTAGAAAGGCTCTCTCTGGCTTTACCGACGAGCCCGCCGGCCACCCCGCCCACCAGCGCCGTACCGATGAGCGCGGGCGGGAAGAGCAGGCCCGCCAGGGCGCCGATGCCGAGTCCGGTCCAGGCGCCGTGGGCGACGTCTTTCTTGCGCTCGACGACGCCGACCGTGCCGTCGGCCTCGCGGGCCACCACAGCCGCGTCGTAGGCCCCGACCAGGCCCGCGTGATGCAGCTTGTTCAGATCCGTGTAATCGCGTTCGGCCGTCTCCAGCCGGTCGTAGATGCCCACACACAGATGCACGGTGCCCTTCGCCATCTCCACGTACCTCCGTCGTCTCGGCGCCACCGGTCACCGGCGGCAGCTCAGCCATACTCATGACCCGGTTGTATCTGCTCCGCGGCCGTGCGTCAAAGAGGCCCGGGCGCGCCACGCTTCAGGACCGCGCGAAGAAGGCCGATATGATGGCCAGGGCAACGAACCGGAGAGGGGTGTGTATGGGTCGTTTCGCGCGCAGCTGGGCGCTCGTCAAACTGTGCTGGGGAGTGCTGCAGCAGGACAAGGAGCTGGTCGTCTTCCCGATCGTGTCGACGATCGGGGTGCTCATCGTGACGGTCTCGTTCGTGATCCCCGGGTTCTTCACCGGCTTCTGGCAAGGCGTCAGCGACAACGGCGCCGGCGTGGGCCTGTATGTGCTCATCGTCCTGTTCTACCTGGTCGAGTACCTGGTCATCATCTTCTTCAACGCCGCCCTGGTGAGCGCCGCCATCATCCGCCTCAAGGGCGGCGACCCGACGCTCGGGGACGGACTTCGCGGCGCCTGGAGCCACATCGGTCCCATCCTCGGCTACGCGGCCATCGCCGCGACCGTCGGCCTCGTGCTGCAGATCCTGCGCGAGCGCGGCGGCATCGCCGGCGTCATCGTCGCGGCGCTGGGCGGCATGGCGTGGAACGTCATCACCTTCCTCGTCATCCCCGTACTGGTCGTCGAGGGCATCGGGCCGGTGACCGCGATCAAGCGCAGCGCCGGACTGCTCAAGAAGACGTGGGGCGAGCAGATCATCGGCAACGCCGGGATCGGGCTGGTGTTCGGCCTGCTGGGCTTCGCCGTGGCCGTGGTCGGTATCGGGCTCGGCGTGCTGATCATGAGCGCCGGCGTCGTCGCCGTCGGCCTCGCCGTCATCGCCCTGGCCGTCATCGCCATCATGGTGATAAGCCTTCTGGGCGCCACGCTGCGTGGCATCTACTCCGCCGCCCTGTACGAGTACGCCGTCGGCGGCGATACCGGCGCCTTCGACCACGGGACTTTGGCCGGCGCCTTTCAGCCCAAGCGCTCGCGGCGAGGCAGCTGACGCGAACTGCGGGCGGCGGGGCGCTCACCGGCGACCCGCCGCGCCCCCGCCGCCTGCCGCGTGACAGGGCTGCCAGCATCGGTTAGCGTGCGCCCATGTCTAGTTTCTCCCTTGCCGCGCTTCTGCCGGGCTGGCTCGAGATCCTCTTCTTCATCTACTGGACGTTCACGATCGTCCTGCTCATCATGGACGACCGCGAGCCCTCGATCACGCTCGCCTGGATCTTCATCCTGGTCTTCCTGCCGGTGATCGGCGTCTTCTTCTACATCTTCTTCGGCCGCGACTGGAAGGTCGTGGCGCAGCGCAAAGGCTGGATCCAGACGCTCAAGCGCGTCGAGACCGAGGAGATGGCGCCGATCTACCAGCGCAACACCGGCGCCACCGGGCGCTTCGTCGGCGAGTGGGCCGGCACCATCGCCGTACCCGTCTCCCGGGCGATCACCAGCGAGAACGTGTCGACGGTGCTGCCGGCCGCGTCGGTCGAGCTGTTCGTCACCGGCAAGGCCAAGTTCGCGCGCCTCAAAGAGGACCTCGCGGGCGCGCAGCGCTTCATCCACCTGCAGTACTTCATCTGGGAGCAGGACCGGCTCACGGCGGAGCTCGTCCCGATCCTGCTCGACCGGCTCAAGGCCGGCGTGGAGGTCCGCATCATGTACGACTGGATGGGCTGCATCTCGTTCAAGAAGCGCGAGCTCAAGCAGCTCGCCAGGGCGGGCGCACTCGTGCGCGCCGACGTCACCGATCTCCTGCGCATCAACTACCGTAACCACCGCAAGATCGTCGTCATCGACGGCGAGATCGGCTACACCGGCGGCATGAACGTAGGCCAGGAGTACATCGACGGCGGCGAGCGGTTCGCCACCTGGCGGGATACCCACCTGCGCCTCACCGGCCAGGCCGTGGCCGGCCTCGAGAAGCTGTACGCGTCCCGCTGGTTCGAACACAAGAAGGACCACGAGGATCTGTTCACGGAGCAGTACATGCCGGCGCCCGACCAGACGGCCGTCGACTCCGGTACGCTGATCGAGATCGCCGCGCAAGGAGTCGAAGACCCATGGAGCGCGGCCCGCCGCGCCCACATGGTCGCCATCGGCCAGGCGGAGGAGTCGGTGTGGATCCAGTCGCCCTACTTCGTCCCCGACTACAGCGTCTACGACGTGATGATCAACGCGGCCCTGAGCGGTATCGACGTGCGCTTCATGATGACCGGCGTCCCCGACAAGCGGCTGCCGTACTATGCCGCGCAAACCTACTACCGGAAGCTCATCGAAGCCGGCGGCAAGGTATACAAGTACGAGGCCGGCTTCTTTCACTCCAAGACGATCGTCGTGGACGGGCTCATCGGCGCGGTGGGGACCATGAACATGGACCAGCGCAGCCTGAAGCTCCACAAGGAGCTCATGTGCTGGGTGTTCGACCGGGGCTTTGCGCAGCAGTGCACCGCCGCGTTTCTCGCCGACATGGAGAACTGTCACGAAGTCACCCTCGACGACGTGCTGTCGGTCGGCCGCCTGAGGAGGTTCCGCAACCAGGCGGCCCGGCTCCTCTCCAACGTTCTCTGAGGCGGTTGACGCCAGCGCCATGCCGCCGCACGACGACACCCATCCCGAGGTCAAGGCGGTGCGCTCGCGGCCGCGCCACGCCATCCTCAAGCGCGTCGTGGTGCTGGGCGTCACCGCCGCGGGCCTCTACGTCGTGTGGCCCAACCTCGCCAAGGTGTTCTCGGCCGGACCCATGCTCGCAACCGTCAGCCCGCTGTGGGGCATTCCCCTCGTCGTCGCCGAGGCGGTCAGCTTCGTCTGTATGTGGGCGCTGCTCCGGCTTGCGCTCGATGTAAAGCCGTGGTTCCCCATCGCTACTGCGCAGCTCGCGGGCAACGCCTTCAGCCGCATCGTCCCCGGCGGGGCGGCGGCCGGCGGGGCGATGCAGTTCGACATGCTAAGTACGGCCGGCATCGCGCCCGCCCGTGCCGCTACCAGCGTCACCGCCGTCTCGCTGATCTCGACGGCGACGCTGCTCGGCCTTCCGGCGATCAGTATCGTCGCCATCCTGATCACCGGCGCGTCGGTCGAGCACAACCTGTTCCGCGCCGGCTCGATCGCCGTGGTCGTGTGCCTGGTGGCGATGGCCGGCGGGGCGCTCCTGCTGTTCGCCGACCGGCCCCTGCTCTGGCTCGGTGGCTTGCTCGAGCGGGCGCGCAACCGCGTACTGCGCCGGCGCCCGCCGCTGGCGGGCCTCCCGGCGCGCCTCGTCGACGAGCGCGACCTGATCCGCAGGGTACTCGGCGCCGGCTGGTGGAAGGCGCTGCTCTACAGCGCCGGCAACTGGCTCCTCGACCTCACGGCGCTGCTCATCGCCCTCGCGGCCGTGGGTGCCGAGCCGCGCGCCTCGGTGGTGTTGCTCGCCTACGTGGTAGCCGCCTTCCTCGGTATGATCCCCATCACGCCGGGCGGCCTTGGCTTCGTCGAGGCCGGCCTCATCGGCACCTTGGGCCTGGCCGGCATCGGCGCCGACCAGGCGCTGCTCGCGACGCTCGTCTACAGGCTCGCGTCGTACTGGCTGCCCATGCCCACCGGCGCCGTGGCGTACTTGCTGCACGAGCGGCGGTACGGCCGGCGGCGCGGCGAAGCGGCCGGCGCCTGACGCGCGGCGGCGCGCCGCCTCCCAGACCGCGCCTCAGTCCTGGTCGGGCGCTTTGCGGCGCCCGTCCACCAGATGCGCGACCGCGAGGACGGGGTGCGCCTTGATCATGCGCGGCCCGCTGTAGCGCATGACCTCGCGCACGCGCTCGCGGAGGGCCGGCCTATAGCAGTGCGTCGGACACGAGGTGCAGGCCGGCTTGCCGGCGCCATACCGGCACTTGTCCAGGCGCAGGCGCGCGTAGGCCATCAGTTCCGCGCAGTCGGGGCAGAGCCCGCCCGCGTCGCGCGGGCCTCCATCGCCGTGCTGGTCGCCGCAGTACATGGCGATCATCACGGCGATGGTGCGCTCTTCGCGCGCGAGCCGTCTGGGCGGGCGGACGTTGCTCATGCGACAGTGATACCCCAGCCACGGGCACAGACGCCTTGACTCTGGTCAGGACGGACGCGGCGGCGGCACGGCGGCGTGTGCGCCGCTCCCATACCGCCGCGAGAACCACGCATAGGCCCCAGCCCCGATCGGCAGCGGTAGCCAGTACGACACCAGGCGATACGCCAGCGTGGCGAGGACCGCCGGCCCCGCCTCCACGCCGGCCAGGCCGAGAAAGCCGACCAGGCCGAGCTCCACGAAGCCGATCCCGCCAGGCGTGATGGGGATGATCATGAGGATCTGCGCCACGGCGTAGGCCAGCAGGACGAGCAGCGGCGACACGCGGGCTCCGGAGGCATACAGCGCCAGGAGAAGCGCCGCGAAATCGAAGGCTCTCTGACCGAGGGCGGCGATGAGCGCCTGCCACCAGGCACGGCCCAGCACAGAGCGCACCACGTCGCGCTCGTGCAGGATGCGCTCGCCGAAGCCCGTGGGCCGCGGGTGCTTGCGGCGGATCAGCGCGCTCAGGCGGTCGAGCACGCGGCCGAGAAACGCCAGCGGCTTGTCCGTGGCGAGCACGAGGACGGCAAAGGCGACCGCGACGATGAGCATACCCAGACCAAGGAGCGCCACCCGACGAAGCGTGCTCTCGAGGGGGATCGCCCCGAAGAAGAGGGGGATGGCGAACAGCGGCAGCGCCAGGATCGTGCCCGCGCTGATGATACTGACCGCCGTGATCCCCGTCGCCACGCGGCCACCGCGCGCGCCGGCCTGCACGAGCATCTGGTATTGAAGTGCCCCGGCCGACGCCGCTCCGCCGGGCACGATGCGCCCGAACGCGCTGCTGGCCAGCTGCGACGCGCCGATCACGAACCAGCTGCGCACGTGCAGCACGACGCGGTAGAGCACCCACACGCAGAAGAAGCTGCCGACGACGGCGGCGACCATGGCCGCATACCAGCCGGGTTCGATGATCCGCAGGCGCGGCCACGAGGAGACGATGTCCATGAGGCTCGGCCACACGACGTACAGGCCGATGAGCGCCAGGACGAGGAAGGCGACGCGCAGGACGATGACCCTGAGCGGCCAGCGGCGCCGCTCGAGCGCCGCGACCGCCGCCTCCGGCGGAGCGCCCGGAGCACCCCTTACGGCGCGGTCTGCCACGCGGCCTGCCAAAGGGGCCCCGCCGCGTCCCACACCGGCTGCCACACGGTGATCGTGCCGGCCGGCGGCTCGCCGCAGGTCAGACACACCGCTTTGCGCCAGTAGAGCAGGACCGAGCGCACGTCGCGGATCTCGGCCCAAGGCACGAAGATCGCCGCCTGGACGCCCTGCGCCGGCGGACGCGCCTGCAGCCACAGACCGTCCTGCGCCACGATGATGGTGACGCACCAGTCGTAGCGCATGCTGCGCCCGAACTGGACACAGCGCCGCTCCCAGCGCGCGCCCTGTGGCTCCGGCCCGCCGGGGAAGCGCGCCGCCAGATCGTCGTACCTCCCGAGCTTGTTGAACGCTTTCGTAAAGATGCTCATGTCCCCGTCACGCTATCCGAAGACGCGCCCGGTGACCAGTGTCTGCATGAGCGCGCGACAAGGCGCGACAAGAGGTAGCCGGCGGGCGTTCAGCCGCAGCCGTCGCAGCCGCAGCCCGGGCAGCCGCCGGGACCGGCCTCGACCCGGTCGTGGCCCGCGTCGCCGGCCGCAGCGGATTGAGCCGCGCCGGCGGCCGCCAGCGCGGCGCGAAAGCGCCGGTACGGCTCCACGGGCAGACAAGGGTCGCACTCCAGACAGCCGTGCGGCGCCTGCCTGCCCGCGGCCAGCAGGCGCCGTACGTCGGCCTCGGCGTCGCGCGCCTCGTCGCCGGGCAGGCGGCGCAGATCGGCGAGTGCCTGCGCGGCGACGCCGAGCAGGCACTCGCAGCCGGCGCAGCCCTCCACGGCGGCGATCTCGCGGAGCTCCTCGCGGAGCTCCCTGGCTGCTGCCTCGGTGGTCATGGCCTGCTCATTCCCGCGACGCCGCATCTCCAGTCGACGCGCCGCGAGCGCGGGCTCGACGGGCCGTCCGCACTACGTTCGCGATCAAGCGGGTAGTGTTACCGCCATGAGCGACGAGTGGCGCATCGAGCACGACAGTATGGGCGACGTGCGCGTCCCGGCTGAGCACTACTGGGGGGCGCAGACGCAGCGCGCCGTGGAGCACTTTCCCATCGGCACCGAAAGGTTCCGCTGGGGCCGCCCGGTGATCCGCGCGCTCGGCCTCCTCAAGCTGGCGGCGGCGAGGGCCAATGCCGAGCTCGGCCTGCTGCCGCAGGGCAAGGCCGCGCTCATCGTCCGCGCCGCTCAGGAAGTCATGGACGGCGCTCTCGACGCCGAGTTCCCCCTGGTCGTCTTCCAGACGGGCTCCGGCACGCAGAGCAACATGAACGCCAACGAGGTGATCGCCAACCGCGCCGACGAGCTGGCCGGCTCCGAAAGGGGCACCGGCCGGCCGATCCATCCCAACGACGATGTCAACCTGGGGCAGTCCAGCAACGACACCTTCCCGGCCGTCATGCACATCGCGGCAGTGGCGCAGCTCGAGGACGTGCTCATCCCGGCGATCACCGAGCTGCGCGACACGCTGCACGGCAAGGCGGAGGAGTTCGCCGGCGTGGTGATGGTCGGCCGCACCCACTTGCAGGACGCCACGCCGCTCACGCTCGGGCACGTGCTCGGCGGCTGGGTCGCCCAGCTCGACCAGGCCCTCGCCACGGTCCGCGGCACGCTCCCGGCCCTGTACGAGCTCGCGCTCGGCGGCACCGCCGTGGGCACCGGTATGAACACGCACGCGCGTTTCGCCGAGACGGCCGCGCGGCACATCGGCGAGCTCACCGGCAAGCCCTTCCGGCCGGCCGCCGACTTCTTCGCCGCGCTGTCGGCGCACGACGCCGTCGTCAACGCCAGCGCGGCCCTGCGCACGCTCGCCGGCGACCTCATGAAGATCGCCAACGACGTGCGCCTGTACGCTTCGGGGCCGCGCGCCGGCATCAGCGAGCTGCGCATCCCCGAGAACGAACCGGGCTCGTCGATCATGCCGGGTAAGGTGAACCCCACGCAGGCCGAGGCACTCACCCAGGTCGCCGTGCAGGTGTACGGCAACGACACGGCGGTGGCCTTTGCCGGGTCGCAGGGCACCTTCCAGCTCAACGTCTACAAGCCGGTGATGCTGCACAACCTGCTCGAGTCGGCCGCCCTGCTGGCGGACGCCGCGCGCGCCTTTGAACGCTTCTGCGCGCGCGGCCTCGAGCCCGACCTCACCGTCATCCGTAGGCATCTCGACGGGTCCCTGATGCTGGTCACGGCCCTCAGCCCGCACATCGGCTACGAAAGGGCGGCGCAGATCGCCCAGAAAGCACATCACGCAGGCCTCTCACTGAAAGAGGCGGCGCTCGGCCTGGGCTACGTCACGGCCGCGCAGTTCGACGCGTGGGTGCGTCCCGAAGACATGACGGGCCCGCTCGACACGTAGGCGGACCCCACAGGCGGACCGTCCCTCCGCCGTACTTCGCGCCTACAGGTTCGTGAGACTCTGAGGCTCGGCGTCTTCGAGCGCGCCCTTGGCCGCGAGCGCGAGCTCGCGCTCGTGCTCGCGGCCGATCGCGAACACGCGGTAGAGATGCGCTTTGGCCGGCACGAACTCGAGGATGCCGCTGAGCAGCTGCTCCTCGATGGCGTCGGTGGCGGGGTCGTACACGGCGATGCGCTTGGGCCCGACCAGTGGATTGAGAGGCCGTGGGTCCTGCGAGGCGATGTCGACGACGAACTCGATGCCCTTGAGCGGACCCGGCAGCCGCTGCACGATGGCGGCGCGGAACTCCTCAGTCGTGAGGTCGCGCGCCGCGGGCAGCGGCTGCTGCCGCTCCACGTGGTGCTCGTACACCATGCTGTACTTCACGTGACGGTGGATGATGGACTGCCACTGCCCGGCCAGCTCGCGCCGCTCGCTGCCCAGCGGCTCGTCGAGCCAGCCCTCGACGGTCGTGAACAGCGACCACTCCGTGAGGCGCCGGTAGGCGGCCAGGTCGTCCAGAGGGCTCACCGGCAACACCAGCTTCATCGTGGGCCGGAAGATCTCGTGCAGGTGCAGGTCGATAGCGTGACCGACGCGGTGGAAGTACACGTTCTCGTACATGTAGAAGCGCGCGTTGAGGAAGGCGCGCAGGGCGCTGAGGGCGCGCTTGTGGAACGTGAGGCCGTCGGCGGTGCAGAAGGTGTAGTAGATCAGCCGCTCGACATCGACGGGGCCAAGAGCGACGCCACACATGTACGCGTCGCGCCGCACGTAGTCCATGTTGTCGACGGTCACGGCGCCGGAGAGGGCACGGTGGAGCAGGCGGACCCAGCGCGGGATGGGGCCGGCGGCGTCGCCGGCGGCGCCCGCGCCGCCCTCCTCCGCGCGCACCAGAAAGGCGACGTGCCAGGGGTCGACGCGCTCGTCCTCGGAGAAGGCGCCGCTCGGGCTGCGC
>JAPLCL010000378.1 GCA_026392265.1 Actinomycetota bacterium | reverse complement strand
GTGCTCGCCGCGGCGGTCGTGGCCATCGCCTGGCCGGTGGTGGGTCAGTCAGACGATTTCATCCGCGCCCTTCCCCGCCTCGTCAACTCGCTGTTCGGCAACGGCGGCGAGCTGAACTTCCTCGAGGTCAGGCTCCATATCATCGAGCGCCTCAAGTCCGTGACACCGGGCCAAGTGGCCAAGGTCGTCCTCGGCAACCAGGGCACCATCGTCAGCGCCGTCACCAAGGCGGCGTTCGTGCTCGCGGCGACCATCACCATCCTGACCATCATGGTGATGCTGCTCATCGAGGGGCCACGTGGCTGGACGGCGATCCTCGATTCCCTCGTCGGCGACGAGCGCCGCTGGGTCGCGCGCATCGGCGAGAACTTTCTGCGCGCCACCGGCGGCTACGTGCGCGGCAACCTGGCCATCAGCCTCGTCGCCGGCGTGTCGTCGTACATCGTGCTCAAGATCCTCGGGGTGCCCTACGCCGAGACGCTGGCCGTGCTCGTCGCGATCCTCGACATCGTGCCGCTCGTGGGCGCCACCATCGGCGCGGTGATCGTCTGCATCGTGGGCTTCGCCTCCGGCGGGGCGGTCGACGGCATCGTGCTCGTCATCTTCTTCGTCGCCTACCAGCAGTTCGAGAACAACGTGCTCCAGAACGTGGTGTACGCGAAGACGCTCACGCTGTCGCCGCTGGTGGTCTTCATCGCCGCGCTGATCGGCGCGACGCTGGCCGGGATCGTGGGCGTGCTGCTGGCGATCCCGCTGGCCTCGGCCGGCTGGACGCTGGGCCGCGACCTCATCGCACTGCGAAAGGCGCGGCACGCGGCGCAGATGGAGGCCGAGGGCTGCGGCGAGAGCGAGCCCCTCGACCCGGGGCCGCCGCCGGCCGCTGCAGGCGTGCCCGGCGGCCCGATCGGGACCTGAGACACGGCGAAGCGGGAGTGGAACGAAGCCGACACCCCCCGCTGAGCAGCATAAGCGCCACCCGTACCAAGCCGGTGGGAAATGTCCGCTGGCGGGTAGGAATCCCGCAGTCGAGGCTCGAATGGCGCCGACGCGGACTTCCTAACCTCTTTCGCGAAATCCGCGGAGAAACGCCCGGACGGTCGCAACCGCCTCCTGCCGGAGCCTCGCCGTCTCCGCGTCATCATCCGGGGAGGCAAGAAACGACCCGTGGGCGCTCGGGCCATCCTGGCCGGCATCGTGGAATCGCTCTTCGAGCAGACTGAGGGCCTCGACCACCTGAGGATGGTGCACCACTGAGCTTGCCGCAGCGGCGCTTCCCGCGGTTCGCGGACCGCCCGCGTAGTTGAGGAGCGTGAACACCAGGTCGTACGCGTCCTTGTTCTCGTGCCGATCCTGGAAGGCGAGGATCTTGAGCACAGTGTAGGGGAGGACGTTCGCCACCCGCACGGTGACTCGGGACTGCCCGCCGCCGTCCAGGCGATCGCCTTCGATGTCGCGTTCGATGAAGTCATCGCGCACGAGGTTTGCACCGCGCACGTTGAATGCACCAAGCCTGGAGCCTGTGTACTCGCCTTTCGGCCGAAAGATCCGCCCAGGCTCCACCTCGTCGGTCTCGCAGAGGAACTCGACGAGGATCGTGGTGGCCTCGACATCGCGAGCCCACCGGAAGCTTGGCTCCCTCTGTTCAAAGCGTGCCTTCTCCAGGTTGTTCTGCAGAGTCCGGTAGGTCTCCGGCATCTCATCGCCGAGGGCGAGACCGATGACCAGGTCCACGTCGGTGGTGCCAACGTGGGCGCGCGCGCCCTCGGGGAGCCGCCCGACCAGATACCTCGGCGCGAGGCCGCCCGCCAGGTAGATACGCTCGCGCCAGGGGCCGAGGTCGCCGAGCAGCGTGAGGAGGGCGCGCTCGCAGCGTACCGTCGTCTCCTCGTCGTAGTCGGTGTGGTGCTCTCGGCGACTCAGAACCCGATCACCTCCCGGCGCAGATGGTCTGCCTGCTCGCGACCGCGTCGGGGATCGCGCCGCAGGTCGCCGTAGAGCCGAATGCGGTTGACCACCCACAGTCCATCGGCGAGCTCACGAAAGGCGAGCGGCGCATCGTCCTTGGCCTGCAGAAAGACGACGTTCTGACCATCGCTGACCCTCCCCGCCCCGGCGGCGTAGCACAACTCCTCGGGCGCGGCGGTCGCCGTCACCCACACCTCGACAACGGGGACCGCAGTGACGAAAGGAGCGACCAAGCCGGCGGCCGCTGCGCCGGTGAGCGCGTAGTCGACGTCGCTGCGGCCGAGGCTACCGCCGAGCTCCTTGGCCAGCTGCCGCGGCGTCTGCGCGAGAAGGTACCCGAGCGTCCGGAGCGGACGCTCGGCGCTTTCCTCCGCCCACAGATCGAGAAGAGCGGCCGGCTTCGTGACACGCCTCACGCGATTCCGGCCCTTGCTCTCGGCCGTGACCAGGCCTTCGGCCTCCAGGCGAGCCAGGACGCGGTGCGTCATGCCCACGGAGGCCCCTGCCTCATTGGCAAGATCCTGCACCTGCCAGCCGCGGCCTGGGTCCAGCAGCAACGCCTGAGCTACGAGCCCTGCCTTGCCGCTGAGCCGCGTGGGCCGAGACTGTCGCGGGCGCCGACGCCCCTCCAGGTGGAAGAGTAATCCAGGCGACTCGATATGTGCGTTCCCGAGCCCATCGACGACTGCGATCCCATGCCCGCCAAGGATGGCTCGTGCCTCCGCCGTGGTCTCATCGGCGATGAGCAGGAGCGGGGCGCCCGCGCGAGCCTCGGCCGCGTGCACGAGCTGCCAGGCCGTGGCTGCATTGGCGCGCTGCCTGGTCTCAACGGCGACCCGGACTCGCCCCCCGGCGGAATCCAGGAAGGCGTCTACTCCGCGGTCCGCGCCAGGTGGCCCGACGCTCACGACAATTCCGGGGATCTGTCGCAGGATGCGGAGCGCCTCAGCCTCGAATGGGCCCTCAAGTTTCACCAAGTCTCTTTGTTTCATCACGGCGGTGAATATATCATATTCTGTGAAACAAGTCATCCTGGCAGTGGGCGAAGCAGGACTCGAACCCGAAGTGCACGCCGCCGCCCGTGACGATGCGGCGTCGGGGGAACCAACAGAACGAGGCCGGGGCCGCTTTCGCGGCCCCGGCCGTGCTCTCGGCGACGCCGTCTCTCGTCCCCGGAGCAGCTTGGGTGTGACCTGCTTGCGGCGCGGCCGGCCAGATTCAGATAGCCGCGCCGGGCTGCCTGTCACACGCTCTTGAGTCGCTCGGTCAGCGCCGGCAGCACCTCGTAGAGGTCGCCGACGATGCCGTAGTCGGCGAGCGCAAAGATCGGCGCCTCTTTGTCCTTATTGACGGCGGCGATGAGCTTGGCCGCCGAGACGCCCACGGTGTGCTGGATCTGACCCGACACGCCGACGCTCAGGTAGAGGTCGGGGGCCGTCTTGGCTCCCGAGAGGCCGATGATGCGGTCCTCGCCGAGCCACTCGAAGTCGGCGAGGCTCTTGGTGCAGCCGACGACGGCGCCCAGAGCCGCGGCCAGTTCGTCGCCCAGCGCCAGGTCCTCGCGGGCGTTGAAGCCGCGGCCCACGCCGACGATGAGCGGCGCCGCGTCGAGATTGACGTGGTCGCCCTCTTTGGCGCGGCGGTCGACGACCCTGACGCTCGTCCGAACGTCAACCTGCGGGTTGACCACTGCGCCTTCCCCGGCGCTCGCGCCCTCGAGGTCGAACGTCTTGGGCATTACGGCGAAGACCTTGATCGCCGTGCCGACCTTTTCGCGCGCCACCGTGGCGCCACCGAAGGCGTAACGGCCGGCGACCAGCTCGCCGTCTTCGACGACCAGGCTGCTCACGTCGCTGACGCAGCCGGCACCGAGCTTCTGCGCGAGGCGCGGCGCCGTCTCTTTGCCGCGCCGCGTGGAGCCGACGAGCACGACGCTCGCGCCGGCCTGCTCGGCGATCTGCGCCAGGCCGGCGGCCACGGCGTCGGCCGGCCAGCCCTCAAAGGCGGCGTCTTCGCTCACGTACACGGTGTCGGCGCCGGCGGCGGCGAGCTTGCTCGCCGCGGCTCCGGCGCCCGGCCCCAAAGCCACGGCGCTCACGCCGAGGCCGAGGGCCGCTGCCACTCCCTTGCCACCGGCGACCAGTTCGCAGGCGGTATCGACTCTCTCGCTATAGACAAGCACTGCGGCCATCGTTACCTCCCCAGGACGCCTTCTTTGATGAGGGCATTGACGAAGGCGTCGGCCTGTTCGGCCGCGGTGCCCTCGAACAGGATGTTCTTGCGGTCCTGCTCCTCCGCCAGGTTGCTGACGATCTCGCGTACCGGCGCCGGCGCCTCGAGGCCGAGGTCGGCTAGCGCCAACACCCGCAGCGGCTTGTTCTTGGCCTTCATGATCTGCATGAGGCCGGGGATGCGCGGCTCGTTGATCTCGCTGACCACGGTGACCACGGCCGGCAGCGGCGCCTCGAGCGTCTCGAGCATGTCGTCCATGCTGCGCTCACAGCGCACGACACCATCTGCGGCCTCGATCTTGCGCGCGTAGCCGATCTGCGGCAGGCCGAGCAGCTCGGCGATGCGCGCCCCGACCTGGCCGGTGTAGTTGTCGCTGGAGCCCTCGCCGAAGAGCAGGAGGTCGCAGGCGCCGATCTTCTTGACGGCGGCCGCAAG
>JAPLCL010000186.1 GCA_026392265.1 Actinomycetota bacterium | reverse complement strand
CGACCAGAGCCGCGCAAGATACCGCAGGTCGCGCTTGAGGTCCTCCAGGTCGTGACCCTCGGCGATCGTCCGCACGATGAGGCCGGCGTTCTTGGGCTTGAGCTCGCGCGAGATGTCGCGCAGCCGCTCACGCTCGGCCTGGCCGAGCCGCCGCGACACGCCGGCACCGCTGCCTCCGGGCACGTAGACGAGGTAACGACCGGCCAGCGAGATCTTCGTGCTCAGCCGGGCGCCCTTGCTGCCCATCGGGTCTTTGGTGACCTGGACGAGCACCTGCTGCTTGTTCTTGAGCGCGTCGCCGATACGACGGGCGCGCTTCTCGCCCTCGGGCGCGGTGACTTCGTCGACGTACAGGAAGCCGTTCTTCTCAAGACCGAAATCGACGAACGCGGCGTCGATGCCGCCGAGCACGCTCTCGACCTTGCCCTGGTAGATGTCGCCGAGGTAGGACTTCTTGTCGGGGCGCTCGATGTAGATCTCGGCCAAGCGCCCGTCTTCGACCAGCGCTACGCGCAGCTCCTGGCCGTCGTCGGTGACCAGGATGAGCTTGCGCTTGGGCTGGTCGGCGACCACGCCCAGACGCCGCGGCGGCGGCGCCGTCATGGGCGTCGCGAGACCGCTACCCTCGTCCTGACGTACGATGGCCTTGGGCCGGCGGTGGTCGCGGCCGCGGGACTTGGCCTCGCGGGTCGCTGGGGCCGCCGGCTTGGCAGGTGCTGCGGGCGCCTGGGCCGCGGGCGCCGGTGGGCGGTCTTCCACGTCGAGGACGGGCGTTGCTTCGTCGTCACCGGCGCGCTTCTCGCGGGCACGCCTTCCGCCGCGCGCGCCGCGGCGGCGCCGCTTCGGCGCCGCCCCCTCGTCGCCGGTCTGGCCGGCCTCGTCCGACGCCGGCCCGGCGTCTTCCTGTTCGACCGACAGCCCGGACGGCTCGGCGAGTACCGGAGCCGCGACGGCAGCGGCCTGCCCCGAGGCCGCCTCAGTCAGCACGGCCGAGACGTCCGGTACAACTGCGGCGGCTGCCCCTGAGGGCTTGCGGCCGCGGCCGCGCCGTGCCGGCTGCGTCTTACGCTGTGCGGCGACGTCGGACGTCGCCTCCGACGGCGCGGATGCCGCGGCAGGCGCCGACGGCGCGGGCGGCGCGCCCGTCACCACCTCCTCGGCCTCGCGCACGACCTCGTCGTGAACGGCTTCGGCCGCGTTGCGACGACGTCGCCCGCCTCGCGAACCACGGCGGCGACGCTTCGGTGCTGCGGCGTCGTCGGGTGTCGCCGCACCGGCCTCCTCGCCGCCGGTTGAAGCGCCCTCGGGAGATCGCGTCGCGGGCCCAGGCGTGAGCGCTGCGACCTCTTCGGGCGCAGCCTGAACGGGAGACGAAGCACGGCGCTGCGTCGGGAGCTTGCTCGCGGCGGGTGCGGGCTCCGGGGGAGTCACCGCGTCGCCCGCACTCGGCGGCTCGGTGGCGGCCGGCCGCTGAGCCCGCGATCTCGTCCTTCGGGGTGGCGGAGAGCCGGCCGAAGGCGAGGCGATCGGGATCAGCGGCGTCGTCGGCAGCGCCTGGAGAGGCGCAGTAGCGCCGGCGGGCCGCGACTGGGCCGGTTCACTCTTCTGCGGCTCGCTCCCGGCAGCCGCAGATGACTGCGGCTCACCCGGCTTGCGCCGGCGACGGCCGCCGCGATTGCCTCGTCTACGGCGGCCGGTACCGGCCTCAGCTGCAGCGGCCTGCTCGTTGCCCGCCGGTCGTCCGGCGGACGCCCGTCCGCCGGTCGTCGGCTCGGCGGGCGTCGCGGACGGCTGATCGCCGGCCGGCGCCTTGTTCTCTGCGCTCACGATGACACACTCCTTCCGGCCCCGGGGCTTGGCCCCGGCGGCAAATCTCTCCAGATGACGCGGCGGCGTTCCAGGCCGCGCATCACAGGCTCGACCTCAGCCCAAGCGGCGATGAGGTCGATGAACTCTTGCGGTCGCGCCGCGCCGTCGTCGCGGTACCGGATGGCGAACGAGAGTCTCGTTCCCCCAAGCACCGGCTCGGCGGCGACGTGGACGACATACTCCTTGAGGTCGAGCGTGCGCCGGCCCTTGGGGGACACGCGCTCGCGAACGACCGATACTTCCGTGGCGTAGCGTTCGACGGCGGCCCGTACTGCGCCTGCGTCGCCTTCGAGCCGGCACGCGTAGCGAGCTTCGAGCGCCTGCGGTCTTGGGTGCTGGTCACCGACGACGACGATAGCGAGCGGCCGGAGCCCTGGCGGCGCGGCGGCGCGCAGCTCGCGCAGCGCCGCCGCCGGACTCGGCGGGCCGTCGGGGACTTCGACGACCGCGAGCTCCTCGTAGCCCGCGGCACCCACCGGCAGTGGCAGAGGCAGCGAGAGCCGCGGTTTTGGTCTCATCCCTTGCGACAGGGCGATGGGCACGCCGGCGCGCGCGAACGTGCGCTGCACGGCGCGCGCCGTGTCGAGATGCGAGAGATAGCTGGCGGGCCCGCCGCGCGAGAAGGTGAGCAGCCACCAGGTCAAGGGAGCACATCCATCTCGACGCCGCTGCCACAGACCCCGCAGGCCGCGCAGCTCCCATCGCGGCAATCGTCGGTGAGCTCGCCGCGCGAGGCACGCGCCTGCTCATCGGCGAGGAACCCCCTGGTGACAACCGCATCCACAGCGGACTCCCACGGCAAGGTCTCGTCGCTGCGCAGTTCGGCGGCGCCCAGCTCGATGCCCGTGGCGGCGGCCGCCCCCTCCCACGTCGCGAAGTGAAAGTGCTCGCTCCAGCCGTCGAAGCGGGCGCCGCGACGCCAGGCCTCCTCGACCAGCCGGTCGCTGCCCGGCCCGCCGCGCGCCAGCGTGGCCTCGACGAGCGAGGCCGCGACGTCGTGGAAGTTGATCCGCACGTGGCGCGGCATTGCGTCGCGCAGCAGCTGCTGCCGGTGACGCAGGACCGCCGCGCCGGCGAACGGCTCGAGCTGGAACGGCGTGTGAGCCTTCGGCACGTAGGAGGACACCGCCACAGACAAACGAGCACGGCCACGCCCGATCTCCTTCGCGAGGCGCACGGCCGTCGCAGCCATGCGCGCGATGCCGGCGACGTCGGCGTCGGTCTCGCCGGGCAGGCCGATCATGAAGTACAGCTTGAGGCCGGTGAAGCCGCCGCCGAAGGTGGCGCGCACGGCCTCCTCGAACTGGGCGTCGTCGACGCCTTTGTTGATGGCGTCGCGCAGCTCCTGCGTGCCGGCCTCGGGGGCGAGCGTGACGGACCCGCGCTGATCGGCGGCGAAGCCGCCCAAAGCCTCGGCGGCGGAATCTATGCGCAGAGACGGCAAGGACACGCGCACCCCCGGCCGCAGGGCGCGGATGCGCGTGAGCGCTTCCTCTATCCCGGAGTAGTCGCAGGAGCTGAGAGAGAGCAGCGAGACCTCGTCGCAGCCGGTCTCGGCGAGAAGCCGCTCGGCCGCCTCGACCACCAGGTCGACGGGGCGCTCGCGGACCGGCCGGTACCACATGCCTGCCTGGCAGAAGCGGCAGCCTGCGGTACAGCCACGCATCACCTCGACGATAGCCCGGTCGTGCACGGCCTCGAGCACCGGGACCACCGGCCGCAGAACGGGAGGAGTCCTGGAGAAGGCGGTGAAGACCTGGCGCTGCGCCGGGCGTTCGCTCACCCCCGGCAGCCACATGCCGGGGACGGCGGCGAGCGCCTGCAGACGCAGGGCGCGCGACGGCGCGGCCAGCGCCTCCACGATCTCGTCGAGCCGGTGCTCGACCTCGCCCATGAAGAAGGCCTCGAAGAACGGCGCCAGCGGCCACGGATCGGCCACGGCCGGCCCGCCGCCGAGCACGATGGGCTGCCCTTCTCCACGCTCGGCGGCGTGGATCGGCACGCCCGCAAGATCGAGCATCTCGAGCACATTGGTGTACGTGAGCTCGTGCGGCAGCGTGAAGCCCCAGAGGTCGCAGCCGGCGACCGGGTCAATGGTCTCGAGGGTCCACAGTGGCACGTCGTAGGCGCGCATGAGCGCGGCCATGTCGGGCCAGGGGCAGTAGGCGCGCTCCGCCGCTGCCGGCGTGGCGTCGTTCAGATAGGCATAGAGGATCTGCAGACCCGGGTTGGAGATGCCGATCTCGTACACGTCCGGGTAGGACAGTACGATGCGCGGGCTCGCTCCGGGCTTCAGACGGAGGTTGAACTCACCACCGGTATAGCGCCCAGGACGCGTGACGCGCGCCAGCAGCCTCTCTACTTCATCTCGGGCCCAGCCTGTGCTGCACGAATCTCGGGAGCCTTGAGCGTGCTCGTTCAAGTTGCTGACTAATCCTTTGCATGTGCGAGATCTGGAGCGGCGCCCCAGCCTCGAAATACGCGACGGCTGCCTCGCCCAGTGCCACCGTGGCGGTGAATCCGACGGCTCCCTTGAGAGCCCAGCCGAACCCCGGCACGAAGTCGAGCGCCTGGCGCGCCAGTGCGCGGAAGACGAAAGCGGTGCCGACGACGGAGAGGATTTCGAGGGCGCGGTCGAGACCGATCTCCTCACCGTAGACGACGGCGATCTTGAGGACCATGCGTATCTGGTTGGCGGTCATCGCCGGCATGTCGGCGCCGGGGATGATGACGACCGCGCCGATGACAGCGTTCTGCGACGCATTGGCGAGCACCACCTGATCGCAGTACGCACGGCGCAACGCGGGCAGGTGGGCCACCAGCATTGCAGCGTCGTCGCCGGCGGCGCGGACGATACGGTTCTCCAGGTTAGGCGCACCGGCGCGATCGCCGCGGAGGCCGCGTGCGACCTCGTCGTCGAAGACGCCGGCCGCGTCGATCCACTCTCCGTATGGTGGCTCGACAAGCGCGATGACCTGGTGCCCGGCGCCGCGCACCGCGCCGACGATGGGCGCCATGTCCGCGGCCGCGCATCCGGCGGCCACGAGGACTACGATGTCCCAGCGCCCGGCGAGGTGCTCGTCCATGGGGAAGTCGGCCGGCGGCAGAGCGTCGAGGGCGGCGCTGATGCCGCCGCTCCCGTCGGCCGCGCCGGCCGAAAGCGCGCGGGTGACGCGCCCAAGCTCCGGGCCGGCGCCGACCACGCACAGGCGCGCGATCTCGGTATCGTCGCTGCGCGCTTCCCTGACGGCCTTCACAATCTTTGAGATGCTCACGCTACCGGACAAGGAGCCCCCTGGCGCTCGGCGTTACGGTGGCCCGCAGGTGGATCGCCTCCAGCAGGCCGACGAACATCAAGAACGCGATCATGGCCGTGCCGCCGTAGCTTACGAACGGCAACGGGATGCCCGTCACCGGCATGATACCAATCGTCATGCCGATGTTCACGAAAACCTGGAACAGGAACATCACCGCGATGCCGCCGGCGAGGATGCTCCCGTACATGTCTCGCGACAGCGTGGCGATGCGCAGGCACCGCCAGATCACGGCGCCGTAGAGGGCGATCAGCACCACCGCCCCAAGGAACCCGTTGCGCTCGCTGAGAACGGCGAAGATGAAGTCCGTGTGATGCTCGGGCAGAAAGTCGAGCGCAGTCTGCGTGGCCATGTCCCCGCGGCCCGTGAGCGCCCCTGAGCCCACGGCGATCATCGACTGGATGATGTTGTAGCCACTCCCCTGGGGATTCTGGCCGGCATTGAGAAACACGAAGAGACGGTCGACCTGGTACTGCTGGATAAGGTGGATGCCCGCCAGTGGCAACACTTTGAGAGCCACGACGAAGGCCGCCACTCCACTCCCCGCCAGCACCGCGAAGTGGGTCCACGAGGTGCCGTAGAAGTAGAGCATCGCCAGCGTGAGGGCGACCATCACCATGGCGGAGCCGAAGTCGGGCTCCTGGTAGACGAGCAGGGCGGGCACCGCAACCATCGCGAGCGCGACAAGCGTCACGCGTTTGGAGCCGAGCATGTCCATGCGGTCGGCCAGGTACGCGCCGATACTCAAGGCGAGGAGCAGCACGGCCAGAGCCGAGGGCTGAAAGCTCTGAAAGCCGAGATCTATCCAGCGGCGGGCGCCGTTCACCACCTGGCCGAAGGGTAGCACGACCACGAGGATGAAGACCGCAAACGTGTACATCACCCACTGGAAGCGCCGGTAGACCTCGTAGTCGAGCAGCGACACGACCGCGGCCGCGATCAGCCCCACGGCTACGGCGATGAGCTGCTGAGTCACGAAGTGCAGCGGCCGCCCCTCGAGGTCGTGACGCGTGGCGAAGTAGACCATCGTGATGCCGTAGGCGATGAGCCCGAGCGTGGCGACGATGAGGATATAGTCGAGATGCCTGAGATAGGCGCGCCAGTCCACGCTCAGTCGCTCCTCACGGCGCCGGTGACCTTCTCGCTCTTTACGTTGAAGAGGGCGTCGTAGATGAGCCGCGTCGCCGGCGCCGCGACGGAGCCGCCGTGGCCACCCTGCTCGATCATCACGACCACGGCGTATTTGGGGTCGTTGGCCGGCGCGTAGCTCGCGTACCAGGCGTAGTCGTCCGCGGCGAAGACCTCGGCGGTGCCGGTCTTGCCGGCGACCTGCACGGGGTAGCCGCCGAACACGGCCGAGGAGGTGCCCGTCGGCGAGTTGGCCGCCTCGTAGAGGCCGCGCCGCACGGCGTCGAGCGTACTCTGCGAGATGTCGACCGTGCGCGGCTTGGCGACTTGGAGGTCGCGCACCATCTTGCCCTGCGCGTCGACGATCTTCTTGCCGATGTGCGGCTGCACGACGGAGCCGCCGTTGGCGATCGCGGCGTACGTCACGGCCAGCTGCAACGGCGTGGCCTCAAGGTCTCCCTGGCCGATCGAGAGGTTGATCGAGTTGCCTGGGGTCCACTGCTGGTCGACCTCGCTCTCGAAGTAGGAACGCCGCCACTCCGGCGTAGGCACGCGCCCGGCCATCTCACCGGGCACGTCGATGCCCGTGGGCTCGCCCATGCCCAGGCGCACCGCCCAGTCTTCGAGCTCGGTACCGTTGCGCTGATAGAAGAGGTAGCCGACGTTGTAGAAGTACACGTCGCACGACTGCGTGATGGCCTGCACCAGATCGAGGGTGCCGTGACCGTCGAGTGACCAGCAGTTCCAGACCGTCTTGTCGTAGGCGATAGGCGGCTTGAAGCTGCCGTTGCAGAAGAAGCCCGTGTACGGGCTGATCACGCCCTCTTCCAGGCCGGCGATGGCGTCCACGACCTTGAACGTGGAGCCGACCGCTTTCTGTTCCATGATCGCGCGGTTGATCAGAGGCCGGTTGGCGTGGGGGTCGGCGAGCGTCTTGTAGTCCTTGGTGCTGATGCCCCCCACCCACATGTTGGGGTCGAAGGTGGGATAGCTGGCCATGGCGATGACCTCGCCGGTCTTGACGTCGAGAACCAGCGCCGCACCGCCGGCCGCCTTGTACTTGCCCTCGCTGTGCGCCAGGTCGATCGCATACCTCAGCGCTTCCTCGGCCTTCGCCTGGACCTTGGCGTCGATGGTCGTCACCAGCGTGTCGCCCGGCTCCGGCAGACGGCCGCCGGGCACGGCGACGCTCTGCTTGGGTCGGCCAAAGGCGTCGACCTCGACCTTGGCCACGCCGTCGCGGCCGCGCAGCCAGCGGTCGTAGCTCCACTCGAGGCCGCCCTGACCGACCACGTCGCCGGCTGAGTTTCCCTTGAATCGCTGCTCCTTGAGCTGCTCCTTTGTCACTTCGCCCATGTTGCCGAGCAAGTGTGCGGCCAGGGAGCCGTGCGGGTAGGCGCGCAGATAGTTCTTGCGGATCTCGACACCGGGGAACGAGGTGGTGTGCTCGAGGATGTAC
>JAPLCL010000171.1 GCA_026392265.1 Actinomycetota bacterium | reverse complement strand
CCGCCCGCCGCGAAGAAGACGCGCCACCCCGCCGGCGCTCGACGGCGAAGACCAGCCCCGCCCGCGGCAAGCCTTCTCTGCTGCCCGGTCCCGGCGTCGCCGAGCGCCGGGCGGTCATCCTCATCACGTTCCTCCTGGTCGTGTACGGCTTGGTGATGGCCTACAGCGCCTCGTCCGCCGAGGCCTACTTCCAGTACGACTCGAGCTTCTACTTCGTGAAGCGCCAGCTTCTCTGGGTGCTGATCGGGGTGGTCGCCATGTGGGTCCTCTCGCGCGTCGACTACGCCTGGTGGCGCCGCGCCGCCGTGCCGCTCGCCGTGCTCGTGCTTGTGGGCCTCACGGCCGTACTCGTGCCGGGCATCGGCACGAGCATCAACGGGGCCCGGCGCTGGATCGTCGTCGGCGGCGGCCAGGGTCTGCAGCCCAGCGAGCTCGCCAAGCTGGCCGCCGTCGTGCTGGTGGCCGCCCTCATCGTGCGGCGGCCACGTGAGATCGAGTCGCCGGCCGGCTTCATGCGGCTGGTGGGCATCGGCATCGTCCCCGCCAGCGTGCTGATCATGCTCGAGCCCGACCTCGGTACTACGCTCGTGCTCGTGGTGGCCGTGGTGGCCGTGCTCATCGCGGCCGGCACGCGCCTGCGGTACCTCTTCGCGCTGGTTGCCGCCGGCTGCCTGACCGTACTCGCGCTCATCGCCGTCGAGCCCTACCGGCTTGAGCGTCTGGTCACCTTCTTCGACCCGTGGAAGGACCCGCAAGGGAGCGGCTTCCAGGCCACCCAGTCGCTGATCTCCATCGCTTCCGGACGCATCTTCGGCGTCGGCCTCGGGAACTCCGTACAGAAGTTCGGCTTTCTTCCCGAGCAGGGCACCGACATGATCACCGGGATCATCGGTGAGGAGCTCGGCCTCATCGGCCTCGTCGTTCTGCTCGCCCTCTACGTGACCCTCGCCTGGGCGTGCTTTCGCATCGCCCTGAACTGCAAGGAGATGTTCGGCAAACTGCTGGCCGCCGGGATCACGGCGATCATCGTCGGGCAGGCGTGCATCAACGTCGGCGCCGCTCTGGGGCTGCTCCCGCTCACCGGCGTGCCGCTGCCGCTGGTGTCGCTGGGCGGCACGAGCCTCGTGGTCGTGCTCGCGGGCCTCGGTATCCTGCTGAATATCGCCACCAACCGAAGGAGCTACATCGTTGTCAGCGCTCAGCGGAAAGACCGCGCTGCTCGCGGCGGGGGGGACCGGCGGTCATCTGCAGCCGGCGCTCGCCGTCGCGGCTGAGGCGCGGGCTCGGGGCGCCCGCGTCGTCGTCGTCACCACGCCGTCTCAGGTCGAGCGCGTGGCCGCCCGGTACCAGACCTTCGCGCTCGAGCTCAAAGGCTTCTCCCGCGGGCTAGCGCCGCGCGATCATCTGACCACGCTGCGGCTGCTGGCCGCCGCCGTGCCGGGCGTCGGGCGCATCCTCAAGGAGGTGCGGCCCGACGTCGCCGTCGGCGGCGGCGGCTTTGCCAGCGGTCCCGTGGTCGCCCTGGCCGCGCTGCGCGGGATCCCCGGACTCGCTCTGGAAGCCGACGCTCATCTCGGCGTCGCCAACCGCCTCCTGCGGCCGTTCGTGCGACGCGTCTGTCTGAGCTTCCCGATCGCCGGCTTGGAGCCGCCCAAGTACGTCCTCACGGGGCGGCCGCTCGGGCCGGCGCAGCTCGCGGCGACCGCGGAAGAGGGCCGCGAGGTGTTTGCCCTGCGCGCGGACCTGCCTGTAGTGCTGGCCTTCGGCGGCAGCCAGGGCGCGCAGAGCATCAATCGCGCCTGCATCGACGCGTTCGGCGGTCGCGAGCTCGACGTCCAGATTGTCCACGTCTGCGGGCCGCGCAATATCGACGCCGTGCGCGCCGAGCTCGCGGCGAAGGGCGAGCGGTTTGAGCACTACCGCCTGGTGCCCTACACTGACCGCTTGGCCGCGGCGATGGCGGCGGCGGATCTCGCCGTGGCCCGCTCCGGCGGCTCGGTGGCTGAGCTTGCCGCCCTCGGCAAGCCGGCGATCCTGGTGCCGTACCCGTACGCGACGGCCGATCATCAGCGCAAGAACGCACGCTGGATGGTCGCCGGCGGCGCGGCCTTACTGGTGGACGACGCCGAGCTCGGCGGCGACCTGCTCGGCAGACTCGTCGCTGATCTGCTCGGCGATCCCGGGCGCCTGGCGGCGATGACCGCGGCCAGCGCCGCGCTAGGGCGTCCGCACGCCACCGCGAAGGTCGTTGACGAGATCGAGAAGATCATGAAGAGATGAGGGGACGATGAACGACGATACCGCCAGACAGTTCCCGCAGCCTGTGCACTTCGTGGGCATCGGCGGCGCCGGCATGAGCGGTATCGCCATGGTGCTCGCCAAGCTGGGCGTGCGCGTGACCGGCTCCGACCTCAAGACGTCGCGCTACACGCGGCACCTGGAGGAGGCCGGCATCGCTGTGACCATCGGCCACGAGACCGGCAACCTCGGCGACGCGGCGCTCGTGGTCATCTCCTCGGCGATCCCCGAGGGCAATCCCGAACTGCGTGCGGCGCGGGCGGCCGGTACGCCCGTGCTGCGACGCGGCGAGATGCTGGCTCGCGTGATGGCCATGCGCCGCGGCATCGCCGTCGCCGGTACGCACGGCAAGACCACCACGTCGTCGATGATCTCGCACGTGCTCTATCAGTGCGGGCTCGACCCCACGTTCCTCGTGGGCGGCGAGCTCAACGACATCGGCTCCAATGCCGGCGTGGGGCAGGGCGAGTGGCTGGTGGCCGAGGCCGACGAGAGCGACGGCAGCCTTCTGTACCTGCGGCCCGAGGTGGCCATCGTCGCCAACGTGGAGCTCGACCATCACGCCAACTACGGCTGCCTCGACGACGTCCACGACGTGTTTCACCGCTTCGTCGCCCTCTTGCCCGATAACGGGCTTCTGGTGCTGGTCGCGGGCAGCGGCGGGGAGGGGCTGGCCGACCACACGCGGGCATCTGTCGTGCGCGTCGGCATCGGCGCCGGCGAGCTGCGCGCCGCGGTGACCCGCGTCGACGACCGCGGCAGTGAGTTCGCCGTGCTCGACGGCGGCCGGGAGATCGCCCGGGTGACGCTGCGCGTGCCGGGCGAGCACAACATCCTCAACGCTCTCACTGCTCTCGCCGTTCTGCGTCACGCCGGTGTCGCCGCGGCGGACGCCGCGCCGTATCTGGCGACGTTCAGCGGCGCCGCGCGGCGCTTTCAGGAGACGGGTCGCCATGGCGGCGTGCTCATCGTCGACGACTACGCGCATCATCCCACGGAGATCATCGCCACGCTCAAGGCTGCCAAACAGGGTGACCACGAGCGCGTGATCGTCGTGTTCCAGCCGCATCTTTTCTCGCGCACCCGCTACCTGCAACGCGAGTTCGGGCAGGCGCTTGCCCTGGCCGACGAAGCGATCGTCACCGACATCTTCCCGGCGCGGGAAGAGCCGGAGCCGGGTGTCACCGGCAAGCTGATCGTCGATGCCTACCTTGCCGAACGGCCCGGCGGCCCGGTCTCGTATCTGCCGCGCCTTCACGACGTGGTCCGCAATCTCACGCCGCGCGTCCGCCCCGGCGATCTCGTGCTCACGAAGGGCGCCGGCGACGTCTTTCGCGCCGGCGAGCAGCTGCTCGCTGCGCTCGCCGGGCAAGGGGAAGACCCCTCCGGCGCCGAATAAGCACTCGTAGCTGTCCACTCGCGAAAAGGTCCGGCGCGATGGCCAAAGGAGGCGGAGCGAGCCGCCCGCGATTTCGTCTGCTTCCCACAGTGCTGCTCACGGCGGCGATTCTTGCGCTGCCCACTGTGGTATACGGGTGGGGCCGTAATTCGTCGTCGTTCGCTATCCACAAAGTGGTGGTCAGCGGCACGCAGCTGGTGCCTGAGCGCCGCGTGCTGCGCCTCTTGCGCAGGGACTACTTGGGCCACAACCTGTTCACGGTGACGACGAAGGACGTGCGCGCCTCCCTGACTCCGCTCTACTACATTTCCGACGCGTGGGTCGATCGTGATTTCCCCGCAACGCTGCGTGTCAGCGTCGTCGAGTACACCCCAGCGGTCTACGCGCTCGCCGGAGATCGCTGGTACGTGATCGCCGCCGATGGCCACGTGATCTGCGAAGAGAAGCAGCCGGAGTCTTCCAAAGGCGACGCCGGGGCCGCCCCAGGCGAGGTGACGTCGACCGCCCAGGCCGCCCTGGCGGGGAGCGAGACCACCGCCACCGCCGGCGCGCCCGTTGCGGCCGCCGGGCTGCCCGCGCCCACAGGCAAGGCGGCCCGGCTGCTCGCCGTCCTCCAGGCCGGACCACCGGGCGCCAGTCTGCGGCTGCCTCGCCTCGCGGCGGACGGCCCGCTCGCCGCCGGCACGACACTGGCCGCTGAGGGTGTCCGCGCCGCGCTGCCTGTCGTCGCCGGCTTGCCGCGCGCCTTGCGCGAAAGGCTGGCCGTGGTGGAGGTCACGCGGGAAGGCCAGCTCACCCTGCGCTTCGCCGGTGGTCCTGTGGTCATCTGGGGCGTGGCGGAGCGCACGCTCGCCAAGACACTGGCCCTCAGAGTCGTGCTCGATCGCTACGCGACGGCGTCAAGGGATTGCGTCTTTGTCGACGTCTCGACCCCCGACAGGGTGCTGGCGCGCCCCGTCCTCAAGTGATGCTCGAGGGAGTTCTCGACCTCTGGTTGAAGGTAGGTCCAGGCGTGCCGGGGCACGTTCCCGATTGACACCCCATGAGGGCCTCAGTATGGTAAGTCCACAGGTGGGGAACCGGAGTTTCAGTGTCCTCATCGTTCAGTAAACACCGCTGCAAAACGGCGTGTTCTGGGGTTTCGTTCCGAGAATCTGGTACAACCTTCTACCAGCACCTGAGGGTTTGCGAGGGGCCTCGACGGCGAGTCTCGACCACGACAGGAGGGTCAGCACCATGATGGACGCTTCAGCGAA
>JAPLCL010000397.1 GCA_026392265.1 Actinomycetota bacterium | reverse complement strand
GAGCGTCGCACCTCGGTCATCGAGGCGTTCAAGGTGGCCGATGACGTCCTGCGTCAGGGCGTCCAGGGCATCACCGACCTCATCACCGTCCCCGGCCTCATCAACCTGGACTTCGCCGACGTGCGCACGATCATGAAGGATGCGGGCTCCGCCCTGATGGGCATCGGCGTGGCCGGCGGCGAGAACCGCGCCGTCGAGGCGGCGCGCGCGGCGGTCAGCTCGCCGCTTCTCGAAGCGAGCGTCGAGGGCGCGCGCGGCATCCTGCTCAACATCACCGGCGGCAGCGATCTCGGGCTCTTCGAGATCAACGAGGCCGCCGAGATCATCAGCAGCGCCGCCGACGCCGACTGCAACATCATCTTCGGCGCCGTCATCGACCCGTCGCTGGGCGACGAGGTGCGTGTCACCGTCGTCGCCACGGGCTTCGACCGCGACACCACGTCCGAGGCGCCTGCCTCGCGCGAGACCGCCGCCCGCGAGCCCAAGGGCACCCCGCTGTTCGCCGAGGAGCACAAGCCGTCGTTCGACGTGGACGACGACGTCCTCGACATCCCCAGCTTCCTTCGCGACCGCTGATCCTCTGGCTTACAGAGGCGCGTCCGCGGCGAGTTGCGCCGCCCTGCGCAGTCGGGTACGCTCTACCGCCTGACGGTCCCCGACGGGCCGCAGACACGGTGGATCAGTGAGAAAACACAGAAACCTCATCATCCTGCTCTTCATGGCCGTCCTTGTGGCGGCCTCGCTCTGGGCCATCATCCCGCCCAGCGTCAACACGCGCCTGGGCCTCGACCTCCAGGGCGGTCTCGAGATCGTGTACCAGGCCAAGACCGCCGACGGCAGCGCGCCTTCCACGTCCGAGCTCGACCAGACCATCGGGATCCTCGACCGCCGCGTCAACGGGCTCGGGGTCACCGAGTCGGCGATCCAGAAGCAAGGCACCGACCAGATCTCGGTGTCGCTGCCGGGCGTCAAGGATGCGCAGCAGGCGCTCGATCTCATCGGCAAGACCGCCCAGCTGGAGTTCTACAAGGACGACCCTCAGTCGCGACCGGTCGGACCGGTCGCGAGCAAGGACGAGGCCCTCAAGGAGCTCAAGAGCCAGGGAGCCTCTCAAGCTGAGATCGATCAGCTTACCGCCGAGGGCAACACCGACAAGTACGCGCTCGTACAACAGCCGGCCGATCCCGCGACCAGCCAGCCCGAGCAGTGGTTCGTCTTCACGCGTCCGCCGGCGCTCACCGGCGAGGCCATCTCGGGGGCTCGGGCCGGCTTCAGCGGCCAGAACAACAAGCCCAATGTCCTCATCGACTTCACCGCCGACGGCAACAAGAAGTTCCAGGAGATCACCCGCGAGCTCTACCGCAGCGGGCTTCTCAAGAACACGCCGCAGACGTTCGCCATCGTGCTCGACAACGTCATGGAGTCAGACCCCATGATCGACTACACCGATCCCGGCCTGCGCGACGGCATCAGCGGCGGCGCCGAGATCAGCGGCGGCAACATGACGATCAAGGAATCGCAAGATCTGGCCTTCGTGCTCAAGACCGGCGCCCTGCCGGTCAAGCTCGTGCCCACGTATCAGCAGCAGGTCTCGGCGACGTTGGGCAAGGACTCCCTGAGGCAGGGTCTCATCGCCGGTCTCATCGGGCTCGGCATCGTCCTCATCTACATGCTGGCCTACTATCGTTTCCTCGGCCTGGTCGCCGACTTGGCGCTCATCGTCTACGGCATCTTGCTCTGGGGCCTGTTCAGCGCCATCCCCGTCACCCTGACGCTGCCCGGCATTGCCGGGATGATCCTCACCATCGGCGTGGCCGCCGACGCCAACGTCGTGATCTTCGAGCGCATCAAGGAAGAGGTGCGCCACGGCAAGACCGTCCGTTCGGCGGTCAACTCGGGCTACGCGCGCGGCTTCAAGACCATTCTCGACGCCAACATCCTCACGATGCTCACGGCGGCCGTGATCTTCGTGTTCGCCACCGCCTCGCCCAAGGGGTTCGCTCTCACGCTCATCCTCGGCGTGCTCGTCAGCATGCTCACGGCCGTGCTCTTCACGCGCGCCATGCTCGGCGTGCTGGCCGGCTTCGCCTTCTTCAGTAAGCCGGCCTTCATGGGCGTCAGGACCAGCCAGATCGAGGTCGCGGCCGTCGCCGAAGGCCGCACGGCCGCCTCCCGGCGCCGGCGCTCCGCGGCCGCCACCCCTGGTGACGGCAACGGCCAAGGCGCGCCGCTCCCGGCCGCCGGCGGCATCACGGCGACGCCGGCGACGCCGTCACGCGGCACGTCCACCGGCGGCCAGCGGACCTCGAGTACTCGCAAGAAGAAGAAGCGGAGATAGCCTGTGGACTTCTTCCGACGCATCTACAACTTTGACTACATGGGGCACAAGAAGTGGTGGTTCACGATCTCCGCGATCATCATCGCCGCCGGCCTCATCAGCCTGTTTGTCAAGGGTGGCGGTAACCCGGTGAAAGGCCTCAACTACGGCCTCGAGTTCAAAGAGGGCACTCGCATCTCGATCGCTTTCGAGAAGGAGCCTTCACTCGCCGAGGTCCGCCAGACGGTAGCCGACGCCGGCTATGCGGACGCGCAGCTGCAGGAGACGCCCAACGTCTCGGGTTCCAACCAGAAGGGGTTCCAGATCCAGACCGTGACGCTGTCCACCGCGGAGCAGGCCAAGCTCAAGCAGGCGCTCAACGACGCGTTCACGATCGCCAAGTCCAACGGTACGGAGATCTTCAGTCTGGAGACCGTGGGCGCCACCTTCGGCCGCCAGGTCGTCAGCTCGTCCCTCAAGGCAGTCGCCATCGCCTTGCTGTTGATCCTCATCTACGTCACGTTCCGCTTCCAGTGGAAGTTCGCCATCGGCGCCATCGCCGCCGAGGTCCACGACCTTCTCATCGTGGTCGGCATCTACTCGCTCACGGGGCGCGAGGTGACGACGGCGACCATCGCCGCGGTACTTACGATCCTCGGCTACTCGCTGTATGACACGGTCATCGTGTTCGACCGCATCCGCGAGAACCAGCCCAAACTCAGCCGCATGCCCTACGGCGACATGGTCAACGTGTCCATCTGGGAGACGCTGACGCGCTCCATCAACACGACGATGATCGTCTTGTTCCCCGTGCTCTGC
>JAPLCL010000055.1 GCA_026392265.1 Actinomycetota bacterium | reverse complement strand
TGCGCTCCTTGTAGCTCTCGTCGACGCCCTGGCCGCCGCGGCCGTCGCGGTCGCGGCGCGGGCCGCGGCTTCTGTCGCGGTCGCGGCCCGAGCGGTCGCGGCCGGAGCCGGAGCCGCCGAGGCGGCCGTGGCGCTCGTGCTGGCCCTGTCGAGGCTGGCGCTCAGACTGATCGTTTGTGCGCTGCTCGGTGGTGGGCGCGGTCACGGGCGCGGTGGCGCCGGGCGAAGCTGCTTGCGCCTGCCGGCCGCTCGGCGACGGCTCGGTGCGCGGCATGGTGGGATCGCTGACTGGATTCACGGACTCTCTCTTCCTCGACGACTCCTCACGCGGCAGCACGTCGCGATCCGCGGACGGGCGTGACTGCTCGCCGGCGGGCATCGGGGTGCGCGTGGGTTCGTCTTGTGGGGGATCGCCCTCAGGGCGACCAAACGGCGTGCGGACGGGTGTTCCTTTCGCATCAGAACACTGCCCGGTAGTCACAGAGTCTGGGGTCTGAGTGGGAGGAAAGCCCGGCGCGTGAGGCGCGGAGCGAAAAACCGGCTCCCGTAACGACGAATCCCACCCTAACAGGTCTGAATTCGTCTGGCAAGTGCAGAAAGGCCGCGCGGGCCGCCGCGAAGGCTCAGACGCAGCCCCTGAACCACTCAAGCGTCGTGCGCAGGGCGTCCTCGGGCGGCGTCACGGCGAACGGCCCGAACGCCGCCGCGAACTTGCCCGCGTCCATCACGAACGGGCGCTGCCACTGCTCCATGCGCTCGGGGAGCTCGCGCAAGACCGGCGTGAAGAGGCCGACCAGGCGCACCGTGCCGGGGCCCATGAGCGCCGGCCTCGCCGGCGTACCCGCGAGGCGCGCCGCCAGCTCGATGAACTGGCGACCTGTAAGCGCCTCGGCGGCGGGCGTGTGCCACACGTGCCCGTCGGCCTCCGGGCGCTCGCCGAGCAGTATGAAGGCACGCGCCATATCGGGCAGATAGCTCATCGTGTGCGGCTGGTCGAGATCCGCGAGCCACGTGACCTTCTTGCCGGCCAGCAGCGCCTTGAAGAAGCGCTCCCCGATGGCGGAGGTGAGGCCGCCGGGGCCGAAGTAGTCGGAGGAGCGGCCGATGACCACGTGCAGCCTGCCCTCCCGGTCCGCCTCGAGAAGCTCGGCAGCCATGGCGGCGCGCACCTTGCCCTTCTTCGTCTGCGCGACCGGCGGCGTGTCCTCCGTCATGGCACCATCCACCGGGCCGTACATGGAGAGGTTGTCGGCGAACACGAGCTTGGCGCCGGCCGCGGCAGTGGCTTCCATGATGCCTCGCGTCATGGCCGGGAGCTCCTGCGGCCGGCGCGTGTAGGCCGGCTGGGCGCAGTGGTAGACCACGGCCGCGCCGTCGAGCGCGGGGCGCAGCTGCTCGCGCGCGGTCACGTCGGCGGCGACGTCCTCGAAGGAGGCCGGAGGCAGCGTGCCGTAGCTCGCGGCGGCGTTGCCGCCGCGCGTCACGGCGCGCACCCGCCGGCCCTGCCCCACGAGCTCGCGCACGATGGCGCCGCCGGTACCGCCGCCGGCGCCAAGGACCACGCTGAGCCGACCCCCATCGATGCCGCTGATCTCACTGGCTGTTTTCGCGGCGCTGCACATCGGCGTCACTTTACCCTGTCGCCGGAAGCCCAACCGGAGCCCAGCCTCGGCCTGACCCGCGGCGCCGCGCGCTCACGCCCCGGTGGCCAGCTCCTCCGGTGGCTCCTCGCGACTCTGCGCTTGCCTGGCGCGCTTCGCCTCGTACATCAGCATGTCGGCGCGCGTGAGCAGCTCGTCCGGATCCTCCAGACCCCGCCAGTCGGTGACCACCGTGCCGTAGCTGAGCGTGACCGCCAGCCCCAGGTCCTCGCCGGCCGCGGCCACGGCCTCGTCGAGCCGCTGGACAAGGAGCGTCGGCTCCGACGGTGACTCCGCGACCACGCAGAACTCATCACCGCCGAGCCGCGCGATGAGATCGGTCTCCCGGAAGGCGACGACAAGAGCCTCGGCCACCGCCTTCAGCACGTCGTCCCCGCGCTTATGCCCCAGGCTGTCGTTGATGGCCTTGAAGCCGTCGATATCGCCGTAGAGCATGATGACGCGAGCGCCGGAGCGCCGCGCACGCTTTTCCTGCTCGGGGAGCAGCACGTAGAAGCCCCGCCGGTTCTTGAGACCCGTGAGCTCGTCGTGCAAAGAGAGTAGCTCCAGCCGGCGCTCGGTCCTCTTGCGACCGGCGATATCGCGTGAGATGGACAGCACCATGAGCTGGCCGTCTACATCGGTCAGACTCGAGCTGATCTCCACAGGGACCTGCTGACCGTCACTCGTCTTGCGGGCGGTCTCGTAAACGATCCGATCCTCGTACATCAGGCGCTCCATGACGCGCCGCAACTGCCCCGGGGTGGCCGGCGCATCGACGGCGCGCGGCGTCAGCCCCAGCAGCTCCTCGCGGGTGTAGCCGAGGAGCCTGCAGGCCGCGTCGTTGACGGCGACGAAGCGCGTGGGCTCGCCGTGGGCGTCGAGACCGTGCAGGTAGACCGCGTCGTTGCTGGCCTCGAAGAGAAGGCGATACCGCTTCTGGCTCACGCGCAGCTGCCGCTGCATGGCCTGCATGTGGTCCACCATATCCTGAAGGCGGCGTCGCTGCGTCACGATCCTCTCGACCGCCGACCCCAGGCCGACCCCGACCGCCGCGTAAGCGACGACGCTCACCGCGAAGTAGCCCGTCTGCACGTCGTGCAGCACGAAGAAGGACACCGTGGTCACGAAGATCGTCCAGAGCGCGGTGAGGAGACCGCCGCGCATGCCGCCGAAATAGGCGCCGGCGACCACGAGAGGTACGCCCAGGACCTCTACCGCAGACTGAGGCAGTAGAAGCGCCAAGGCGCCGTACAGAAGGGCGATGGCGGCAACGGCGCGATTGATGCGCAAGGGGTTCAGAGCGACCTCTTTCGTCGGCGGGGGCGACCAAGGCGATCATGCTCTTTGGACTCCTGTCGGCACCTCGGCCGCTTCCTTGAGACATCCACGCACTGCTTCGCGTGGCGAAGGCTTGGCGAGGCCGTCAGCCGGTGGCTCCGTCCCACTCGAAGCGCGCGCCGAGCAGTCGCAGCCGGGCCTTCGTGGCGGCGTCGCAGAAGACGCCGCTCAGGGCGTGCTCGAACATGCCCCGCGGCGTGTGGCCGAGGCTGAGGGCGGCGGCGCAGTCGTGGCTCAGGCTGGTATCCATGAGCACCGGGTCGTCCGACGAGATCGAGCACTTGACGCCCGCCGCCAGCATGCGCGGCAGCGGATGCTCGGCCAGTGACGGCACGACGCCGAGGAGCACGTTGCTCGTCGGCGTCACGTCGCAGACGACGCCGCGGGCGGCGATCTCGGCAAGCAGCGCGGGGTCTTCTACGGCGCGTACGCCGTGCCGCAGGCGCTCGGCGTGCAGCACGTCCAGTGCCCCACGCACCGAAGCCGGTCCGGCGACCTCGCCGGCATGCGGCGCGGCCTTGAGCCCGCCCTCGCGGGCGAGCGCGAACGGCCGCGCGAACAGCTCCGCCGGGTACCTGTGCTCGCTGCCCCCCAGGCTGATGCCCACAACGCCGCGCTCGCGGTACTTCACCGCCCAACCCACCAGGTGCTCGGCGATCTCCACGGGGAAGTCGCGCGTGATGTC